>DAOMCN010000106.1:0-6863 GCA_035427885.1 Acidocella sp.
GAGGAGTTGCAAGAAATAACCGTCCTGATAAACTAGAAATCCGGTAATTTCGTTCAGCCGGTTAAATAAGATGGCATTGTTCAAGATATCGCCAAGTTCTGCATCGTCGATCCTGCGTGTCGCCTTGCTCACGTAGATCACGAAAAAATGCCCGTCCTGTCCGAGCGCACAATCCATGTCGATCTTAGAATCCACATAGGCCATAAAATGCGATTCCTCGATCGGTATCGAGAACAAATAACCTTGGAGAGAATCGCATCCATTGATTTTCAGGATGGACTGCTGTCCGCTGGTTTCAACGCCTTCCGCAATAACCTTCAACCCGAAATCGCGGGCGAGACCAATTACGGCCCTCGTGACCATAAGATCTTCTTTTTTTGTTTCAATATTATCAACGAAGGCGCGATCAATCTTCAACACATCGACAGGCATTTTGGCAAGCTGCGCCAAGGAGGAATAGCCCGTACCGAAATCATCAATCGCGATGCGAAAGCCAATCTCCACCAGACGGTGCAATACCCTCAAATTAGCCTCGACATCCGTCATCAGGGATGTTTCTGTGACTTCGAGCAATATGCATGAAGGGTTTGCGCTTGTTTGCTCAAGGATGGCCGTGAAATCATCCATGAGATGGGCGTCTGAAAGTTGTTTTGTCGAAACATTGATGGACACATAGGGGGCGTCATCTCCCCATCGTTCGCGCCACCGCACTTCAGCAAGACAGCCCTGGCGGAAAACCCATGCCCCGATGCTAAGAATATCGCCACTCATCTCCGCAAGGGGGATGAACACGTCAGGGGGGATTTCTCCTGCGGGGGAATGCCAGCGCAACAATAATTCAGCGCCTAGAATTTTTCCGTTATTAGCATCGACAATCGGCTGAAACCGCGCAGAAAATTCGTTGCGCTCAATCGCGCCTGGAAGAAGGTTGATGATCTCAACATTCCCGGCCAAGCTGTCGATCGCCTCATGCATCCCCTACCTCTGCTAAAAACCTGATGATGCCCTCCCGTTGCCATGGCGCTCAAAGGGCGTGAGACATGTTAAGATTGGGCATACTCGGCATTCGTTTACAATTCATTTCTGCTGTGCCGGTGCCGCGTCAGGCTGTGCGCTCTCCCCCTAGCGCCTGAAATATCCCCCATAGCGCGGTTGATACGCTTCCGCGTCGGGGAAGCCAGAGTGGCCGTGGGCTTTGACGTTGACGCGGGTCAGGGCGGCGCCGCTTAACGTTGCGCCAGTTTCACGCAGGAGGGTGATGGCGGCCTGGACGACGCGGGCGGGGGTGTGGCCCCAGCGGATGCACAGTAGGGCGGAGTCGGCGAGGCGGGCGAGGACGCGGCCTTCGGCCAGGGCGAAGACCGGGGGGACATCGAGGAGGACGACGTCGAACGCAGCGCGCATCAGGTCCAGGCTGTGGGGCAGTTTCGGCGAAAGGAACAAGGATAGCGCCGCCTTCGCCTGGGTGCCTGCGGGGATGATTTTTAGGGGGCTGAGCGGGTCGGGGCGCAGGATTTCCTCTAGCGAAGCGAGCCCGGCGAGATGGTCGGTCAGGCCGAGCGCGCCTGCGGTGGCAAAAACCAGGTCGAAGCTGGGCTGGCGGATGTCGCCATCGATGGCGAGGACGCGCAGGCCGGAGCTGGCCAGGGCGCGGGCCAGGGCCAGGGTCAAGGTGGTTTTGCCCTCGCCGGGGCGCGCGGCCGTGATGGCCAGCACCCTGCCCTGCCCCGGCGTGAAGCCGAGGCCGGTGCGCAGGGCGCGGAGTTGTTCGGCGTAGAGGGAGAACGGGGCGTCGAGCATCGCGGTGTGCGGCGCCGCGACCTCGGGCACCAGGGCGAGGCAGGAAAGGCCGAGCTGGCCGCGTACGGCGTCCCCAGAGCGCAAGGAGGTGTCCAGCGCTTCCATCAGCCCTGCGAGGAGCAACCCGGCGCAAAAGCCCAAGAGCAGGCTGGCGTCAAGGATCAGGCTGCGGTGCGGCGCGCTCGGGCTGGAGGGCGGCGCGGCGGCGGAGAGGATGCGCGCGTCAGGTTTGGTGAGCGAGGCTTCCTGTGCGAGTTGATCAGCTTGCAGGGTCATGGCGCGGAGCATGTCGCGTCCGGCGTCGGCCCGTTGTTCGAGGGCGCGGATCGGGGCGGATTCGGCGTCCTCGGTCTGCGAGAGCGTGCGCGCACTCGCCAGGGCGGCTTGCAGGGTCGTGATCTCGGCGCGGTCAGCGGCGACTTCGGCGCGCGCGGCGTCGAGTTCGCGCGCCGTCTCCGCCCCGATTTCGGCGCGGATCACGGCGAGTTGGGCGCGGGAGGCCCGCAAGGCCGGGTAGTCCGGGCCGTATTCGCCGGAGAGGGATTGGACCTGCGCGCTCAGATCCGCCTGTTCCTTGCGCAACGGTAGTAGATTCGGCGCGATGGCGGCGTTGGCTGCGGCGGCGTCCCCGCCTGAGGCGGCATCCAGCCGGGCCTGGTTCATCGCGAGGTCAGCCTGGGCCTGGACCAGCGAGGCGGCGAGATGGCTCGCGGTTTCCGTCGTCAAGCTGGCCTGCGCGCCGGGGACGATGCCCGCCGCCGCGCGGGCCTGGGCGAGCTGAGTTTCGGTGGCGTTGAGCTGGGATTGGATGTCGGCTGCGTGGGTGTCGAGCCAGGATTGGGCGTCCGAGAGGGTGGCGAAGGATTGGTCACGGGCGTGGTTGAGATAAAGCTGCATGGCCAGGTTGGCGGCCTGGGCGGACAACACCGGGTCCGTGCTGGTGAAGGCAACGGTGAGGATATGCGAGCCGGGGAGGACGGAGACGCTCAGGGCGCGCAAGGTCTCCTGGGCAGTCGCGTCGGTCCCGGTTGCCGGGGCATGGCCGAGGAGGTCGAAGGGGAAATGCCGGTTCGGGGCGAACTCGGGGCGGGTGGCGAGGTTGAGCTGGGTGGCCAGGGCGCGGGCGGTGGGCAGGCTGGCGATGATCTCGCCCTGGCTGGCGGTGAGCGCGTCCTCGTTCTGGGCGTCGGCGATGGCGGCGGGGTTGGCGGGGCTGCCGGGGAGTTGGGCGCTGGCGGGGTCGTAGAGAAGGATACCGGTCGCGGTGTAGGAAACCGGGAGGATGAGAAAAGACAGCGCAGTCAGGCCGGGGATCAGCAGGGTGACGGCGAGGATCAGCCGCCAGCGACGACGCAGGGCGAGGAGCTGCTCGGCAAGGGCGGGCTGGGCCGCTAGGGAAAAGCTAGGGAGGGCGAGGCTCATGGGCGCAGGCTAAGAATGAATAGCAAATTAAGTCAACGTAAAGTTGTTTGAAGTGGGTAAGGCGTGACCCAGGGGCGCGCGCCCTGGACTTCGCGGTCGGTCAGGAGGCGGACGCCGCCGGGGGTGATCCAGGCGGCGGTGGCGCCGTTTTCATAGACGGTGACACGGTCGATGATCGGGATGGCGGCGCAGGCGGTGCCCAGAGGTTGCGGCGAGACGGCGAGGTGGGCGTCGGCGCAGTCTTGCGGCGGGGACTGGGCGTAGAGGATTGGGCCAAGGCTACAGGTTTTGGCCGTACATTGTGCGGAGGTAAATTGTGTACGGCCCCAGACCGGGATCCATTGTTCCAGGGTGAAGGCGCTGGCCTTGGGCGGGCGGATCAAGAAGAGGCTGGGCGCGGCGCGGATGGCGATGAGGCGGGCATCGGGTGAGACCAGGACGTCGGGCGGGGCGGCGGAGGTATAGATTAGCGCGGCGGCGAGGAAGAATGCCAGGCCGGCGAGCCGGGCAGCGCTGCGCCAGATGCAGAGCCAGATCAGCCCAGCGGCGACGAGCAGGATGGCGGCCGTGGGTATCGGCGCGATGCGCAACATGGCGTCTGGCCAGGCGGCGATAATGCGGGTGAGCCAGACCATGACGGCGATGCCCCAGCCCATCGGCACCAGGGCGAGGGCGGAGAGGCCGAGCGGCATCAAGGCCAGGGCGAGCAAACCGAGGGGCATGACCCACAGCGCAGTGAGTGGGACGGCGAGGATGTTGGCGGGAATCCAGTAGGGCTGGATCTGCTGGAACTGGTAGGCGGCAAAGGGCATGGACGCGCCGCCCGCGAGCAGGCTGGTGGTGAACAGGCCCTCGATGTGCAGCGCTGCGCGGCCGTGGCTGTCGTGCAGGTGCGAGAGGTGGCTCTGCACCGAGGCGTAGCCCGCGATCAGGGCCAGCACGGCGGAGAAGCTCATCTGGAAGCTGACGCCGAGAATCGCCTCGGGCGTAGCGAGCAGGATGACCAGAGCGGCGATCGCCAGCCCCCGGAAGGAGATTGCGCGCCGCCCCACGATCACCCCGAGCGTGACCAGCGAGGCCATCGTCAGGCTGCGCAGGATCGGCAGATGCGCGCCGGTCAGCCCCGCGTAGGCCACGCCCGCGAGCAGCGCCAGGGCGGCGGCGATGGGTTTGACCGGGAGGTGCAACGCAGCGCGTTCGGAGCGAGTGAGCAGGAAACGGGCGGTGGCGAAGGCGAGGCCCATGACAATGCCAACATGCAACCCGGCGACGGCGAGGATATGGGCAAGGCCTGCGGCGATGAAGGCGTTGTGCTCGTCGGCGGGGATGGCGTTCTCATCGCCGGTCAGCAGGGTGACGGCGATGGCCCCGGTGGCGGGCGGCAGGGTCGCCAGGATGGTTTGCTGGATGTGCAGGCGTAGGTTCTGCAACGCGCTGGCGAGCGCGCCGGGCGTGGCTGTACGGATGACGGTGACGCTGCCCAGGGTGAAGCCGGTGGCGGCGAGGTTGGCGAAGTAATCCTGGCGCTGCTGGTCCCAGCCGCCGGGATAGGCGGGACGGTCGGGCGGGTAGAGCATCGCGTAGGTTCGGATCGCCTCGCCGGAGACGAACGGCGTTGCGTCGTCGCCGCGCAGGCGCAGGTGGATGGCGCGGCGCAGCGGGGCGGCGCTGTCCAGCCGGGGTGCGGTCAGGGTGATGCGCCGTGCGCCGGGGAGGAGATCGACCTGGGTGATCGTGCCGGTGACGCTGAGGATGCCGGTGGGGATCGGGCTGTAGGGCGGCTCGGCGGCGGTGCGCAGCTCGGCGCGGGCGAAACCGAGGGCGGCGGCCAGCGCCAGGGCGGCGAGGAAGCGGGCGTAGGGCTGGCGCCAGCCAAGGGCCAGGCCGGCCAGCGTGAGGAGCGGAAGCAGAGCGGCGAGCCAGAGTGGCGGTTCGCTGGGCAGGGCAAAATAGGCCAGGATGGCAGCGCCCATCGCCACCGGGAGGAGCAGGACGAAGCGGCCTTGTTCTGCCTCCAGCCATCTGGCGAACACTTCGCGCACCAGCAACCTCCAGTTGTTGCGTCACGTTAACCGCTGGGCGCGGCTGGCACAATGCGGCGCAAAAATGCTAGGAGCGGGGCATGACCCTTCGCACCCGTTTTGCCCCCTCCCCGACCGGCCTGCTGCACATTGGCGGCGCCCGCACGGCCTTGTTCAACTATCTGTTCGCGCGCCATCACGGCGGCGAATTTCTGCTCCGCATCGAGGACACGGATAAAGCCCGCAGCACGCAGGAAGCCGTCCAGGTGATCCTCGACGGGCTAGACTGGCTCGGCCTCACCCCCGATGCGCCGCCGGTTTATCAGAGCACGCGCGAGGCGCGGCATGTCGAGGTCGCGCACGCGCTGCTGGCCAAGGGGCTGGCCTATAAATGCTACGCCAGCGCCGAGGAATTGCAGCTCATGCGCGAGACCGCGCAAAAGGAGGGCCGCCCGCCGCGCTATGATGGGCGCTGGCGCGACCGCGACCCGGCCGAGGCTCCGCCAGGCGTCAAACCCGCGATCCGCCTGCGCGCCCCGCGCGAGGGCGAGACGGTGCTGGAAGACCTCGTGCAGGGTACCGTGCGCGTGCAGAATACCGAGCTGGACGACATGATCATCCTGCGCTCGGACGGCTCGCCGACCTATCTGCACGCCGTCGTCGTGGACGACCACGACATGGCGATCACCCATGTCATTCGCGGCGACGATCATCTCACCAATACGTTCCGCCAGATCCAGATTTACGACGCGATGGGCTGGGAGAAACCAAAATTCGGCCATATCCCGCTGATCCACGGCGCGGACGGCGCAAAACTCTCCAAGCGCCACGGTGCTGTCAGTATCCTCGAATTCCGCGAGGAAGGATTCTTGCCCGAGGCGCTGTGTAATTATTTGCTCCGGCTGGGCTGGGGGCATGGTGATTCGGAGTTTTTGCCGCGCGAGGAACAGATCAAGCTGTTTACGCTTGAAGGTGTGGGCCGGGCGGCGAGCCGGATGGATTACGCCAAACTCACGCATCTCAACGGCCAGTGGCTACGCGGGGCCCAGGATGCACGGCTGCGCGAGGATGTCGTCGCGCGGCTGGCGAAGGCTGGGATAGTGGTGGATACCGCCGCGATGGGGCGGATTCTCCAGCTCATGCCGGGGCTTAAGGAACGCGCCAAGAATCTGGACGAGTTAGCGGTCTCCGCGGCGTTTCTTGCGCGCTCAACACCCCTGCCCTTCGAGCCCAAAGCGCTGGCGCTACTGACCGACGAGGCCAAGGCGATGCTGGGCCGGTTGATCCCGCATCTCGCGGCGACGGATTTCTCCGCAGCCGGGGTGGATGCGGCGCTGCGCGCCTTTGCCGAGGCGGAGGGCAAAAAGCTGGGCCAGGTGGCTCAGCCGCTGCGCGCGGCACTTACCGGCAGCACGATGAGCCCGGGGATCGACGCGACGCTGGAGGCTTTGGGCGCGGCGGAGAGTTTGGCGCGGTTGCACGCGGTTTTGTAGGCGGGGGAAGCGGGCTGGTGGGCAGGATTCCGCCACAGGTGGAGCCCTGCCGCCAAGAGCGATTGATTCTCTATAACGCTATTTTCGTAAGGGCAGTCCAACGAAGGTGTAGGGCTACCCGGGTCAG
>DAOMCN010000107.1:0-6851 GCA_035427885.1 Acidocella sp.
TTGCCCCCAAACTACAAAACAGAGGGGACAAACCTACCGCATCTTGACCGTCCTACGCAACAAGGGACATATCTTCAACCCGGGTCAGTTCTCGATGAAAATCAACAATCTATGTTCCGCCATTGGCTGACGCGGAACGGGGGGAAGAAAAAAGAATGAATCCGTTTGAATTCCGTACCGTACCGTCCATCGAAGTTGCATGGGAAGGCTCCCAGATTTTAGGTAGCATCCTAGCCAAACGCTTCACGGCACGTAAGCTGCTACTGGTCACCGATACAGGACTGGTGCAGGCAGGCATCGTTGCCCCGATTGAGGCAAACCTGAAGTCTGCTGGTTTTAGTATCAGTATTTTCGACAAGGTGGTGGCGGACCCGCCGGAGAGCTTGCTGTTCGAGGCGCTGGAGTTTGCTAAGGCAGCGGGCGTGGATATCGTGCTTGGCCTCGGCGGAGGATCCTCTCTCGATATTTCAAAGCTCGCCGCCATTCTGATCAAGGGAGAGCAGAAGCTCGCGGACATGTACGGGATCGGCAATGTGAAAGGCGGCCGCCTACCGCTGGCGCTGATTCCGACAACCGCCGGTACGGGCTCGGAAGTCACCAACATCTCCATCATCACCACCGGCGAGACAACCAAGATGGGCGTCGTCTCTTCCCAGCTCTATGCCGATTACGTGCTGCTTGACGCCTCGCTCACCATCGGGTTGCCTAAGCTGCACACCGCCGCCACGGGCATCGACGCAATGGTGCATGCCATCGAAGCCTATACCAGCAAGCATAAGAAGAACCCGCTCTCCGACGCGCTCGCGCGTGAGGCCCTGCGCCTGCTGGGCAGTAATCTACTCACCGTCTGCAAGGACGGCACCAACCGCGCAGCGCGTGAGGCGATGCTACTGGGCGCCACATTGGCGGGCCAAGCCTTCTCCAACTCTCCCGTCGCGGCGGTGCATGCACTCGCCTACCCGCTGGGCGGCCATTACCACGTGTCGCACGGCCTCTCCAACGCGCTGATGTTGGGCCCCGTTCTACGCTTCAACGCTAAGGCGGCTGCACTGCTCTATGCCGAGTTAGCGGAAGTGATGGACGTGGCCGGAACGGGCGATGCTACCGCCCGTTCCGCCGATTTTGTTGCGTATATGGAAAAGCTGATGGATGAGAGTGGTGCGCCGCGCCGGCTTCGCGACGTAGGCGTTACCGACAACACCCTCTCCATGCTTGCGGCCGATGCAATGAAACAGACCCGCCTTTTGATGAACAATCCGGTTGATGTGACCGAGGCCGACGCCCTGGCGCTCTACCGCGAGGCTTACTGAACTACGTTTTTATCAAATCGCTTGCAATGGTGGCTCTGACTTACATTTAGTGTAGGCTGCTGGTATTATGATGCTGGAAGTTCCCCTGATGTTCAATCTTACAAGGTTAGTATTGGATCGGGAAAAGGGGAGCGGTTGGAAGCGATTTGACAGCCTGTTTACATCAACGCCTTGGTCTCGCCCTGCTCCCTGTTGTCTTGAATAAATATTAGGCCCCAGAACGGATTGGCCTTGGTTATGTCGTCATATAATCGCGTCCTTGGCCTTAACGCTAATAGTTTATATACTCGTCAGATTTTCGGGGACTATCCCAGCAGGAATGAGCGCGCAGAAGGCCTTTATTCTGAAGCAGGGTGCGGAAGGGGTTCCTGCAGCGGAGATGTGCCGTTGACCTGGGAGGGAAGGAAGCGCCCAAGTTCACGGGCAAGGGCCGCCAAACGGATGGGCTTGATAACATATCCGTTCATTCCCGCGGCCAGGCAGGTATCCCGCCCCTTAGACGTGGCGTCGGCGGTGATGGCCAGAATAGGCACAACCGAGAGCCACCCTTCTTCGCGACGCAATGCCCTTGCAACATCTGGGCCGTTCAGGCCAGGCATCTGGAAGTCGAGTAAAATTAAATCATAGGGCTTTGCCAGCGCCATCGCGAGGGCTTCTTTGCCATCGCAAGCAAAATCGGCGCTGAGTCCTAGCCGTTTCAGCATTCCCTTAGCCACAAGCCGGTTGATCTCATTATCGTCGGCCACCAGCAAGCGGCTGGCGGGCGGGAATGCAGCCATCTTCTCCTTGGCGGTATTGTTTTGGCCTGGATTAACAACGGCTTCGGCTAGTGCCAACGGCACCCGGACGGTGAAGATCGTGCCATTCCGTGCGTCTGACGCCAACGAAACGGAGCCGCCCATGGCCTCGACAAACCCGCGGGTGATCGACAGTCCGAGGCCGGTTCCGTTATAATTTGTTGCCGAGCCACGTGCGTAAGGAACGAACAGCTGTTCTTGAAACTCTAATGGAATGCCGATGCCGGTGTCGCTGACGTCGATATGCACATCCGCGCCATGGACCGGATTGAATGCAACATCGATCTTGACCCGGATCTCACCCTTTTCCGTGAATTTTACAGCGTTCCCCACCAGATTGCTCATGATCTGAAACAGTCGGCGGGGATCGCCCAGAAATAAGGGGGGCTGCTCAGGGCGCAATTCGACGAAAAACCCCAGTCCCTTGCTGTGACACGTGGCGCCGAACATCCCCCGGAGGTCAGCCGCGAGGCTGGCGAGATCAAGAGCCGCCTGGACCATTTCCATCCGTCCAGACTCAACGCTGGCCAGATCAAGGATGTCGTTCAGTAGCGCGTGGAGGCGTTCCGCCGAACGCAGGGCGACGCGAATCAATCCGTCTCGCTGGGCTTCATCGGCACCGTTCAGCAGTTGCAGGGTTCCAATCACCCCGTTCAGAGGCGTGCGGATTTCGTGGCTCATCGTTGTTAGGAACTCGCCTTTGGCACGGCTGGCGGCCTCGGCCTTCTCGCGCCCGCTCTGCAACGCCTCCTCAATCCGCTTGCGCTGCGTGATGTCCGTTTGTAGTCCAACGATGCGGTTTGGCTTGCCACTATCGTCGCGCAAGCTGCTCCCGCGGACAAGAACCCAGAGTTCCTCACGATTTTGGCGCAAAAGACGATGGGCGATTTCGAAGGCCGGCGTCTTCCCCGCCAGATGGTCGTCCAGCAGCCGTTGAACCTCCGGGCGGTCGTCGGGATGTACCCGCTCGAGCCAATCGGTGATGCGGCCGGTATCCCTGATTAAGCCGGCCATATTGCGCGACACTGGGGAAAACCAAACCTGGCCGGTTTCCAAGTCCCAGTCCCACAGCCCCTCGCCGGTAGCTTCCAGCATGTACTCAATACGATGGTTGAGCGCTTGAATCTCGGCGAAACTGCGCTGGCGCTCCAAATCGAGAATTTGCTCCTGCTGGCGACGCATCTCCTCCCGGGCATCACGCAGGGCAAGCTGGGTGTCCACGCGGGCCAGCATGACAGCGGGCGAGAACGGTTTGTGGATGTAGTCGGCGCAGCCGAGGAGGAACCCTTGGGTCTCCTCCTCGGGCGTTGTCCGTGCGGTCAGAAAGATGATAGGTATACCAGCTGTTTTTGGGTCAGCCTTCACGCGGCGGCAAACTTCGTGCCCGTCCATCCCAGGCATCGAGATGTCCAGCAGAACAATATCGGGCGGCGTGGTGCTTTGGATAATCTGCAGGGCCTCAGGGCCACTATTGGCCGAGAGCACCGTGAAGCCCTCGGCAAACGTGGCACTGATTGCCAGAACATTGACGGGGAAGTCATCGACGATCAGAACGGTACGGGCAGGCGCGGGAAAAGCGGACATCAGATATCCTGCAAGACCAGCTTCTGGCGGATGCTTTCTGCGAAGTACGCGTACCGCCCGTCCAACTCCTCCATCAACCGCCGGATTTCCTCGGAAGGCGCCTTGGCCTTCAAGGCGCCTTCAAGCTCAACGGCAAGTTTCTGCGCGCTCTGCAGCCCGATCATGCCGGATGTTCCCTTAATACTGTGCGCACTGTCTTGCATGTCCAACATCGCGCCCGTTTCCATCTCGGCGCGCAGTTTGTCCATGGTCGGCTGATAGGCGGCCGCGAACTGCTTCAGCACGTCGAGATAAATTGACGCCTTGGGAATGAACTGGAGCCCTTGGGCGAGGTTGAGCCCCTCGACATCGGCGAGCGAACGCATTTGCAGCTCTGGCGTTAGTGCGGCGCCGAGGGCGAGGGCGGGAGAAGTTGGAGACGAAGACTGGGCGGCGGCGCTCTGGGCGGGGGAGCGCCGCGGCAGCCATTTTACCAAGGCGGCGTGCAGTACTTCGGGCATAATCGGCTTAGCGAGCAGTTCGTTCATACCGGCCTCCAGGCAGCGTTGCCGGTCCTCATCAAATGCATTCGCCGTCAGGGCCAGAATCCGCAGCGCCTCGCGGCCCGGCAGGGCGCGGATATGCCGGGTGGCGGCCAGACCATCCATACGTGGCATCTGCATATCCATCAGCACCAGGTCGAATTGACCTTCCCGCACCTGCTCCAGCGCGTCCAGGCCATCAACGGCGATCGCGCAGTCCAAGCCCATCTCCGCGAGGATTTCCGCCGTCACCTGGCGGTTGAGTTCACCGTCATCCACCAGCAGGATGTGATTTCCGCCATAATCGGCCAACAGTGAGGACAGATCATCAGACAGCGAAAGGGCGTTGACGATGATATTCGTGGGGTCGTGCGCGGCCTCCAGCCGGGCGGAGAACCAGAACAAGCTCCCCTTGCCTTCCTCACTTTCCGCACCAACGCCGCCGCCCATCAGCTCGGCGAGCTGGCGCGTGATCGCTAGACCCAGCCCGGTGCCGCCGTACCGGCGGGTGATGCTGGTGTCGGCCTGCTCGAAGGCGTTGAACAGCCGCGCCAATCCTTCAGGCGACAGGCCGATGCCGGTATCCTGAACCTCAAAGCGCAGCCGTAGCGCGTCACCTTCTCGCCCCTCCAGCCTGACCCGCAGAGTAACGCCGCCCGTTTCCGTGAACTTCAGGGCGTTATTGGTGTAATTGAGCAGCGATTGGCGCAGCCGCATTTCGTCGCCGCACAGCAATGGCGGCACATCGGCGTCCACACATACATCCAGCCTCAGACCCTTCTTTTCAAATTGATAGGCCACCTGCGAGGTGATCGTCGTCAACAAGGTCTGCAAATCAAAATCGACCGGAACTAGATGCAGCTTCCCGGCCTCAATCTTGGAAATGTCGAGAATATCGTTGATTAATTCCAGAAGATGACGCGAGGCCCAGGAAATCTTGTCGAGCTTGTCGACCTGCTCGGGGTCGCGACTCGAGCGCCGCAACAATCCGGTCAAGCCGATGATGGCATTCATCGGGGTACGAATTTCATGGCTCATATTTGCCAGGAACACGGATTTAGCCTGGGCGGCGTTCTCGGCCTTGCTCTTGGCAACAGCGAGTTCGGCGGAATGCTTCTCGGCCCGCAGGCGCTGACGCGCACTTTGCCAAAAAAATCCGCCCAGCAACAGGGTGATCAACCCGCCCAACAGCGGCACGGCCCAGACATCCCACGGGGTGGCCCCGGCATGGTCGGTGTACACAATCACCTGCCAGGTCCGGTCAGCGACGGAGATATTGCGGACCGTGGCATAAACCGCCCGCAGTTGGGCGGCGGAATCGATCTCCGCCGATTTTGGGTAAAGCAGCCGGCTTCCGGGCGCGGCGGCGAGGTCGAAGATCACCACCTTGATACTGCTGGCGGCGTCGGTATTCTGGCCTGCCTGCGCACCGGCGCCAACCTTCTCCAGAATGTCGCCAACCCGGAATACACCCAGCGTAAAGCCGCGTAACGCGGCTATACGTGCGGTGGCTGTGGTCAGCCCCGCTTTGTTGTAAACCGGGCGGAATACCAGAAACCCATACTGGTCGCCGCTTTCTTGCACCAGCGTGATGCGCGATGTGGCAACTAGCCCACCGCTGGCGGCGGCGGCCTCCAGCGCCTGGCGGCGGACGGCATTGGAGTACAGGTCAAATCCGACCGCCTTTTCATTGCCCGTGAGCGGCTCGACATAATAGACGGGGTAATATTCCGGCCGGTTGGCGGCGGGAATAATCAGGCCGGTGGGGGTCCGCTCGGTAATCCGAAAGCCAGCGAGACCATCTCCCTGGGCCGCCGCCTCGTACTGTCCACGCTGGGCCTGAAGTACCCGTGGAATCCACTCCAGCGCTTGAATGGCCGGATTACGCTGCAGAATAGGGACAGCAAGATTATGAAATCCCTCGCGCGTAATATTAGGTGCAACATCAAAAAACGTGCTGGCCACCACCAGATTGTCCAGTGTCAGCGTGACATTGGTAGACACCAACGCCAGGCGCGCCTCGGCGGCCTGCCCGAAGGCCGCGCGCTGTTTTTGTTCGGCAACGCCGCGCATCAGCAGAAACAGGGTGAGAGAGACGCCAAGACTGAGCGTCAGAACGGCTAAGAGCAGGAGCCGTCCATTTCCTGTCGATTGCTTGGTCACGTCGGCCCCTTTACTGCGCAGTATCTGCCCTCGGTAGTACAGGGCATTTGTTGCTGTCAGCCTAATACGAGCCAGTCTCTCTGACTCCAAAAGCCGAAACTGAAATTGATCATGCCCCACCGCCTGGCGTCGGAGGGATGTCCCGAGCAGCTTTGGGCACGATCAGCCAGCCAACTCTGGCATCCTGACCTGCGGAGTATCGCGCATTGGCGCGCATCCGGGTTCAGCGCTGCGACAGCTTCCCTTGATAGCCTCGGCGATTGACTGCTGAGTGTCCTCCCGGCGACGCGATCAGGATCAACAAGATTAATCTCGACGACCCGGCTGAAGCCGCGCTCAAGCCACGACACAAAAAACCGGCCGTGCCCTAGCGAGGGAGCTATCCGCTCTGGATATTCCTCACAAACAAACCACGACCAAAAAGTTTATATGCGCCGATGGCGCAGAAACATTCCTCGAAAAAATTTTCGATGACT
>DAOMCN010000108.1:0-6788 GCA_035427885.1 Acidocella sp.
ACGCCACGGCAGCGCAGAACGGTAAGCGCGCGCAGTGCTTCGGCGGCGCGAAGAACCACATGCTGATTATGCCCGACGCGGACATGGACCAGGCCGTGGATGCGCTGATCGGCGCCGGTTACGGCTCGGCAGGCGAGCGCTGCATGGCGATCTCGGTTGCCGTTCCGGTTGGTGAAGCAACCGCTAACGCGCTGCTCAAGAAGCTGATCCCGCGGGTGGAAGCTCTCAAGATCGGCCTGTCCTCGGATGCTGGCGCGGATTACGGCCCGCTCGTCACCAAGGACGCGCTGAATCGCGTCAAGGGCTACGTCGATGCCGGCGTGGCCGAAGGGGCAAAGCTCCTGGTTGATGGCCGCGGCTTCAAGATGCAGGGCTATGAGGATGGCTACTTCATCGGCGGCTGCCTGTTCGACCATGTCACGCCGGAGATGAAAATCTACAAGGAAGAGATCTTTGGCCCCGTGCTCTCCGTGGTCCGCGCACAGAATTACGAGGAAGCGCTGCGCCTGGCCAACGACCATGAATACGGCAACGGCACCGCCATCTTCACCCGTGACGGCGACGCCGCACGCGACTTCTGCGCCCGCGTGCAGGTCGGCATGGTCGGCGTGAACGTCCCCATCCCCGTGCCAATCGCCTATCACACCTTTGGCGGCTGGAAGCGTTCGGGGTTTGGCGACCTCAACCAGCATGGCCCGGATTCGATCCGCTTCTACACCAAGACCAAAACCGTGACCTCGCGTTGGCCGTCGGGCGTGAAAGACGGCGCATCCTTTGTTATTCCCACGATGGAATAAGCGGCATGTCCACCGAGGGGCTAAGCTTCAAGCTCGGCGAAGAACAGCGCGCCATCCAGGAGATGGCGCGCGACTTTGCGGCTGAGCGCCTCGCGCCGCAGGCAGTCGAATGGGACCGCCAGAAACACTTTCCGCTCGATGTGCTGCGCGATGCGGCGGCGCTGGGCATGGGCGGGATTTACGTGCGCGAGGGCCACGGCGGCTCGGGGCTGACGCGGCTCGATGCTGCGCTGATCATCGAGGCCCTGGCCACGGGCTGCCCCTCGATTGCCGCCTATATCTCGATCCACAACATGGCGGCGGGCATGATCGACCGCTACGGTAACGCCGCGCAGCATGCGAAATACCTGCCCCGGCTATGCAGCATGGAGGCGCTGGCGAGCTACTGCCTGACCGAACCCGCCGCCGGTTCGGATGCCGCCGCCCTGCGCACCAAGGCAGTGCTGGACGGCGACGATTATATCGTCAACGGCACCAAGCAGTTCATCTCTGGCGCGGGCGCGGCGGAGGTCTATGTCACGATGGTGCGCACCGGCGAGGCGGGGCCAAAGGGCATTTCCACGCTGATCATTGACAAGGACACGCCCGGCGTCTCCTTTGGCGCGAACGAGTACAAAATGGGCTGGAACGCGCAGCCGACGCGCCAGGTGGTTTTCGAGAACGTGCGCGTTCCAATCGCCAACCGGCTCGGAGATGAGGGCATCGGCTTCAAAATCGCGATGGCTGGGCTGGATGGCGGGCGCATCAATATCGGTGCTGCCTCGCTCGGCGGCGCGCAATCGGCGCTTGACAAGACCATCGCCTATCTTAGCGAACGCAAAGCCTTCGGAAAATCTCTCGATCATTTCCAGGCGCTGCAATTTCGCATCGCCGATATGGCAACGGAGCTGGAAGCCGCGCGGCTGATGATCTGGCGCGCGGCACGGGCGCTCGACGCCCAGGACCGCGACGCAACCTTGCTCTGCGCGATGGCCAAACGCTTCTCCACGGATGCGTGTTTCGAGATTGCCAACGAGGCATTGCAACTGCACGGCGGTTATGGCTACCTCGCCGATTACGGCATCGAGAAGATCGTGCGCGATTTGCGCGTCCACCAAATTCTCGAAGGCACCAACGAAATCATGCGCGTCATTATCTCACGGCAAATTCTCAAAGCATAATAAAAACATCCAAGGAGGACATCATGGCGAAAATCGGCTTTATCGGACTTGGCAACATGGGGCTGCCGATGGCGGTGAACCTCGTCAAGGCGGGGCATGAGGTCGCAGGTTTCGATGTCGTGCCCGCCGCCGTCGAGGCCGCCAGGAAAGCCAACGTCGCCGTCGTCGCGAGCGCCGCGCAGGCTGTTGTGGGTGCCCACGCCATCATCACCATGTTGCCCAACGGCAAGCTCGTGCTCGGCGTGTACGATGAAATCCTGAAGGCCGCCGCGCCGGGGACGCTGCTGATCGACAGTTCCACCATCGATGTCGCCTCCGCCCGAGCGGCGCATGAGGCGGCGGCCCAGGCGGGAATGGCCAGCGTCGATGCCCCGGTCTCGGGTGGCGTCGGCGGGGCAACGGCGGCGACGCTGACCTTCATGGTCGGCGGCAGCGACGAGGCGTTTTTCCGCGCCAAATCGATTCTCGAAGCAATGGGCAAGAAGATCGTCCATTGCGGCGGTGCCGGTTCGGGTCAGGCGGCGAAAATCTGCAACAACATGATCCTCGGTATTTCAATGATCGCAGTGGGCGAAGGCTTCGTCCTCGCCGAAAAACTCGGCCTCTCGGCGCAGGCGTTGTTCGACGTCGCCTCCACCTCCTCAGGCCAGTGCTGGTCCCTCACCAGCTATTGCCCGGTGCCAGGCCCTGTGCCCACCAGCCCGGCGAACAACGGTTACAAGCCGGGCTTCGCCGGTGCGCTGATGCTGAAAGACCTACTGCTCTCGCAGGAAGCGGCGGGTAGTGTTGGCGCGGCCACCGCGCTGGGCAAGCACGCCGCCGATCTCTATCAGGCTTTCGTCGATGGTGGCGATGCCGGAACGGATTTTTCCGGCATCATCAATCAGATCAGGCGCCAATCCGCCTGACCAGACGGTGCAGCAACTGCCCCGGATGCGCCGTGTTTTCCGGCGCGGCGCTCTGGGGCAAACGCCATTGCGCGGGCGGATGCTGCGCGGGCGTGCGGATGGAGGAAAACCCGCAGCGGATCAGCGCGACGAACTGGTCCGGCACGAAATGTCCGACGGCGCGAATATCGCCCTTGTAGCCGTATCTCTCTCTTAAGTTCCGCGCCAAGGTAAACCCTCGCCCCTCGCGAAATTTCGGAAACTCTATGGCAATCAGCGCGATCTCGTCCAATCGCGTGGCAAGTTTCTCAAGCTGCGCATCGGGCGGGAGCAACACCCCCACTGGCTGCGGCAACTCCCCCTCGGGCAGAGCCACGAACGGCACGATCACCTGAGGCCCGAGCGGCGATTGCGCCTCTGGATAGATCCAACTGTCGGCTATCTGGCGCCCCTGCGTATCAACGACCGCCATAAACCGCCTCCTTGAAAATACCCGCGCCCATCCGGCGATAGGTATCAATAAACCGCTCCCCCTCGGCGCGTTGCGCAATATAAGCATCCACAATCGCCTCGATTGCATCGGCGACTTTATCCGCCGCGACAGCCGGGCCGATAATGCTGCCCACCGCCGCCTTTTCGTCGGCAGCCCCGCCTAGGGTTATTTGGTACACCTCCGTACCGTTTTTATCAACACCAAGCAGGCCGATATGTCCGGCATGGTGATGCCCGCAGGCATTGATGCAACCGGAGATGTTGAGCGTCATCGGTCCAATCTCGCGTTGGCGCGCCTCGTCGGCAAAGCGCTCGGCGATACGCTGCGCAATCGGAATCGAACGCGCCGTCGCCAGGCTGCAATAATCCATCCCCGGGCAGGCGATAATATCCGTCACCAGCCCGATGTTGCCCGAAGCGAGCTTTGCCCCGACCAGCGCCTGCCATAGCGCATAGATATCGTCCTTGCGCACATGAGGCAGAATCAGATTTTGCTCATGCGCGACCCGCAACTCGCCCCACGAATATTTATCCGCGAGATTCGCGATCAACTCCATCTCGTCGGCACTAGCATCTCCCGGAATCCCGCCCGGCGTCTTCAACGAAATCACCGCCGAAATATAGCCCGGCGCATGGTGCGGGTGCGTATTGGTCTGGACCCAGGCGCGGAACGCCCGGTCCTCTCGCGCCGCCTGGACAAAAACCTCCGAGACACGAGGCAAGGTCTCGAACTGCGGCGGCCTGAAACGCGCCTGTACCGCGGCGACGATCTCTGGCGTCAGCACACAGAAATCCTCCGGCAGCGCCGCGAACTCCTCCTCGACGCTCTGAATAAACTGCTCCGGCTTCATCTCACGAACAAGAATTTTCAGTCGCGCCTTATGCAAATTATCGCGCCGCCCCAGCGCATTATACACTCGCAGGATCGCCTCGGCGTAGCGCAACAGCTCAGCGACCGGCAGCCCCTCACGCAGCTTGACCGCGACCGCCGGCAAGCGCCCAAGCCCGCCGCCCGCATAAACATCGAACACCGGCGTGCCTTGCGCATCGCGCTTGGCCAGAATGCCAATATCGTGAAACCGCACGGCGGCGCGGTCGTTCGGGCTACCGGTCAGCGCGATCTTGAACTTGCGCGGCAGATAGGTGAATTCAGGGTGATCCGTGGACCACTGGCGCAGAATCTCCGCATATACGCGCGGATCAATCACCTCATCCGCTGCCGCCCCTGCAAACTGATCGGTGGTGACATTGCGGATGCAGTTCCCGCTGGTCTGGATGGCGTGCACATCCACCTCGGCCAGCAGCGCAAGCACCGCAGGTGTATCTTCCAGGCGCAGCCAGTTGAACTGGATATTCTGCCGCGTGGTGAAATGCCCATATCCGCGGTCATAATGGCGCGCGACATAGGCAAGCTGGCGCAGTTGCGTGGCGCTCAGGACGCCATACGGCAAGGCGATACGAAGCATGTAGGCGTGGAGCTGCAAATACATCCCGTTCATCAACCGCAGCGGCTTGAACTCCTCCTCGCTCAACGCGCCCGAGATCCGGCGCGCCACCTGGTCGCCAAACTGCGCCGCACGATCGCGCAAAAACTGGCGGTCGTAGTCGTCGTAGCGATAAATTCCGGCATAGGGTGAGTTCGAGCGCTCCGACGGCAGCGGCGGCAACACCCCGCCTTGATCGCGCCACGCGCCAACGGCGAGGTCAGCGCGCACGCTGGGTCCCTGAGCGCGGATCTGTTCGCGTTGGGAGACGGGTTCGGGCACACCATCGCGCCCCCGCAGCGCCGGTACCTCGTGCAGATCGACGACGATATTACGCTGCGCCTCCTGCAAGCCCTGCGGTAACGCCGCATCCTCGAACAGCGCCGCAGCCTCGACCCGCTCGACCCAATCTCCCCCCGGCGTGAGCCAGACGGTTGCGCCATCGCGCAGACGATTGGCGGTAATCAGATTTAAAGACATACCCAACCTACTCGCTTTCCAAAGCCCCCGCCGCGACAATCCGACCGGGAAAAACATCTTCTACAATGTAGCTTTAGCCTTGAAAAGTTTCATATTTAAACTCTCCCGGCGATGTGTTGGAGAGAATAATCTCCCAACAATCAGCGCCGGATTAGTCAACTCTCCTGTTGCGCGCGTCGCACTATTTTCAGCTTGTCTTCGCTGCCATCGAGGCGTTGCGCGCCTCCGGCCCGAAAATCATCAGCACGATCAGGACAACCGCGACAACCCCAGCCACCGCCATCAGCGCATAGCCGTAATCCCCGCCGTGCTGTGTCGCGATGGCAACCTGCAGCGGCGCGTTGAACGAGGCGAGGAAGTTGCCGAGCTGATAGACGAAGCCAGGGAACGTGCCACGTATCTCTGCGGGCGAGAGTTCGTTCAAATGCACCGGCACAACCCCCCAGGCGCCCTGCACCGCCACCTGCATCAGGAACGCCGCAATCGCGATGCTGACCGGGGTGGTGCCATGGGACCAGGCGTACAGGACGACCAACGCCATGACGCAGGCGGCGATAATAGCATTACGCCGGCCGATCTTCTGGCTCAGTATGCCAAAGAGCACGCCGCCAATGACCGCTCCGGCATTATAGATCAGACTGATATTGGTAATCTGCAAATGGCTGAAATGCATCTGCTTGCCGAGGAAGAGCTTGGGATAGATATCCTGCGTGCCGTGCGAGAAGAAGTTGAAAGCGGCCATCATGATCACACCGTAGAGCACAAGCTTGCCGTTCTTGCGCAACACATGCCAGACCGAGGCACGCGGCCCGGTATGGATCTTGCGAAAGGCCGGGCTCTCTTCGATCTGGGTGTTGATATAGAACACCAGCAGCGCCGGGGCCGCGCCGACGAAGAACATGCCGCGCCAGCCGAGGGCATGGTAGCCAAAGCCAAAGAGCAGGGTGGCGAGGAAGTAGCCCGAGGGATACCCTGCCTGCAGCAGGCCAGAAACCCAGCCGCGCCAGCGCTCGGGGATCGTTTCCATCGCCAGCGAACTGCCGACGCCCCATTCGCCGCCCATGGCGATGCCGAACAGCGTGCGGATCACGAGGAAGGAGGTGAAGGAGAAAGCCAGACCAGAAAGCCCCTCAAACAGCGAGTAGAGCAAAACGACCACCATGAGGATTGGCTTACGACCGTAGATATCGGCCAACCGTCCAAAAATGAGCGCGCCGACTGCTCGCGTTGCCAGAGTCAGCGTAATGGCGAAGGTGATCGAGGTAACGGAGACGCCAAACGTCTTGGCGACATCGTCGAAGGTGAAAATCAGAATAAAAAAATCAAACGCATCGAGCATCCAGCCCAAATACGCCGCGACGACCACATTTCGTGCCCGTCTGAAGTCCGCGACCGCCATTCCCGACATGATTTCTCTCTTTCCAAGAGCCAGCGCGTTCCAATCGAGCTGGCGATTTCCTGAACTCGCATTATATCGTACCGTTTTCC
>DAOMCN010000109.1:0-6739 GCA_035427885.1 Acidocella sp.
AGGAAGTCTTTTCCTTTATTTTAAATCAGTTAAGAGACGTTCTATCGGCTCGGGAAGAGGTTTTGCGCAACGCGATCAAGGAGCGCGTGCGCGAACAGGGTGGCAAGCTCGTCGGCTGGGCGTTGGGCGCCACGGTCGCCAACCGCGTGCTGAGCGCGGTGAACACGGAGCTGGAGCGCATCGGCCCAGACAGCTCCGAGCTGCGCGATGCATTCGACGAATGGGCCCGGCGCGAGATCTCCCGGCTGGAGACCGACCCCGAGCGCGCCGCCGAGCTGGGTAGGGCGCTGCGCAGCGTGATGGCGCATGACACGGTGAAGGCCTGGGCCTGGGACATCTGGGCCAGGCTGCGCCGCGCCCTGGAGGCCGACGCCTTGCAGCCGCATGGCCGTACCATCGCGGTCATCGAGAGCGCTTTGGCGAGCCTGAGCGAGGTTCTGGCCAAAGACGAAGCCGCCCAGGCACGGGTCAACGCCGCCGTGCAAACCCTGGTGCTGAACATCCTGCCCGCGGCGCAGGGCGAAGTCGCCCAATTCATCGGCCGGGTCATCGGCGACTGGGACGCCGCCACCATCACCAGCAAGCTGGAACTGCGCGTCGGCAAGGATTTGCAATATATCCGCGTCAACGGCACGCTGGTGGGGTTCTTTTTGGGTGCGGCAATTAATCTGGCGCTGTTCGCGCTCTCCGGCGGCGGACGCTAGGCATTCCGTGGCGTCTGCGTCCATTTGAATGCCCACCTGGCACCGACAAAAAATTAATTTAGTAATTTAACGTTAACTATTTTATCGGCCTCATTCTCTCGGGTTAGAAACGTTTTCGTCCCCAGGAGCATCATCATGAGCATCAGCGCACTCGGCGGCATTGCCGCTACCGGTGTCAGCAGCGCCGCAACCGGCGCCTCCAGCACCGTCGCCACGACCACCACCAGCGTCGTCACCCTAGCCGACGGCGCCACCGTCACCACGGTACGCAACGCCAAGGGGCAGATCCTCTCAATCGCCACCACCGCCCCGACCATTCCCGCGAGCAGTAACACCAACAGTACCCAGAATTCGACAACGCCTTCGGTGAATGCCTTGGCATAGGGAATGGCGGGTATGTTGCGCGTGAGCGGGAATTCATTGCCCTACGCCTTGTGACAACGCCTCCCCCCGGGCTATGTCTAAACACATGAAACCGTTGATCGCAGCTTTATTTTTTATCGCCCCCACCCTGGCTTTTGCGGCGGACAGCCCCGTCGCCCTGGGTAGCAATAACGGCGCCTTTGGCGACTGGACCGCCGCGACCTATGGCAGTGGGGCAGCGAAAATTTGCTACGCCTTTACGAAAGCGCAATCCTCCAAGCCGGATATTGCCAAACGCGGCCAGGTTCTGCTCACCGTTACCGAGCGCGCGGGTGCGCGCGACGAGGTAACGCTGGGCGCGGGTTACGCCTACCTGCCTAAAGCCCAGGTCACGCTGACCATCGGCACCACCCCGATCAACTTCTACACCCAGGGCGACACCGCCTTCACCACCAGCAGCGCGCAGGCGATCAGCGCGTTCAAGGGCGGCGCCTCGGCGGAAGCCGTCTCCACCGGCCCGCACGGCCATCCGGTCACGGATGATTTCTCCCTCAAAGGCTTCTCGGACGCCTACAGCGCGATTGTCGCCGCATGTCCGTAACCGAGCTGACCGCGCCCGAGCGCGAGCGCATCCTCGCCAAGGCGGCACTTTTCGCCCCGCCCGATAACGTCCTGCCCGACGGTCGGCGCGACCTCGTCGGCCTCTCGCGCGAGGAGCTGCTGGCGGAAGTCGCCGCGGCGGGGGAGCAGCCCTTCCGCGCCAAGCAGCTCTGGCACTGGATCTATCACCAGGGCGTGCGCGATTTCTCGGCGATGAGCAGCATCGCCCGCCCCTTGCAGGAGAAGCTCGCGGAGCGCTTCGTCGTCAGCCGTCCCGAGGTCCAGCTCGACCAGCTCTCTAAAGACGAAACCCGCAAATTCCTCTTCAAGTTTCGCGATAACGAGGCGGTGGAAACCGTCTATATCCCAGACCGCGTGGAAGATCGCGGCGCAGTCTGCATCTCCAGCCAGGTCGGCTGCACCCTCTCCTGCCGCTTCTGCCACACCGGCACGCAGCGCCTGGCGCGCAACCTCTCCTCTGCGGAGATCGTCGGCCAGTTCATGGCTGCGCGCGACGCATACGGCGAATGGCCCAGCCCGAAGGGCGAAACCCCGCGCCTGCTCTCGACCATCGTGCTGATGGGCATGGGCGAGCCGCTCTACAATTACGAGAACGTCGCCAAGGCGATGAAGATCGTCATGGACGGGGAAGGCATCGGCCTCTCGCGCCGGCGGATCACGCTCTCGACCTCCGGCGTCGTGCCGATGATGGACAAGGCGGGCGAAGAGCTGGGCGTCAACCTCGCCGTCTCGCTCCACGCCGTGCGCGACGATCTGCGCGACGAGCTGGTCCCGCTCAACCGCAAATACCCGATCAAGGAGCTGATCGCAGCCTGCAAACGCTACCCTGGCGCGTCCAATGCGCGGCGCATCACCTTTGAGTACGTCATGCTCAAAGGCATCAACGATTCCGAGACCGACGCCCGCGCCCTGGTCTATCTGATCGCAGGCCTGCCTGCGAAGGTGAACCTGATCCCCTTCAACCCCTGGCCGGGCAGTTCCTACGAGACCAGTTCGCCCGCCGCGGTGCGCAAATTCGCGGACATCGTGATGGCGGCAGGCTACGCCTCGCCGGTCCGCACCCCGCGCGGCCAGGACATCCTCGCCGCCTGCGGGCAGTTGAAATCGGCGGCGCAACCCGCGGCCTGAGGGCTAAAGGAGCGAAGATGGCGGTTTATCTTGTCACCGGCGGCGCCAGCGGCATCGGCGCCGGAATTACCAAAAGGCTCCTGGCGGACGGCGCGCAGGTGATCATCGCCGACAAGCTCAAAACCTCGCTCGAAGGCGCGCGCAGCGTCGCGTGCGATGTCTCGGACGAGGGCGAGGTGGCGAGCCTGCTCATGGGCATCGAGATGCTCGAAGGCCGGTTGGACGGGCTGATCTGCAACGCCGGATTCATCATCCGCAAGAAGCTGGAAGAACTGAGCCTGGCGGAGTGGCAAAGCGTGCTAGCCACCAACCTGACCAGTATTTTCCTCCTCGCCCGCGCCAGCGCCCCCCTGCTGCGCGCCGTCAGGGGCAGCATCCTGACGATCGCCTCCACCCGCGCCCACATGTCCGAGCCGGACACCGAATCCTACAGCGCCTCGAAGGGCGGCGTCCTCGCCCTGACCCACGCGCTGGCTATCAGCCTCGGCCCGGAGATCCGCGCCAACTGCATCTCACCGGGCTGGATCGAGACCAAGGGCGAGGCGCTGCGCCCCGAAGACCACGCCCAACACCCCGCCGGGCGCGTCGGCGAGGTCTCGGACATCGCCAGTCTTGCGGCCTATCTGCTTAGCCCCCAGGCCGGTTTCCTTACCGGCGCGGAATTTGTCGCCGATGGCGGCATGACGCGGAAAATGATCTACGCGGAATAATCCGCCCAACCTGCGCCCCTACGAACAACACCGCCGCCCAATTCAGGGATTGCGAAACTATGCGCAGAATTCGATTGACTTTAGATGTGTTTAGTTATATCTAAACAATATCAAAATTTAGGAGATACGACATTGAGACATTCTGGAAAATTACACGGCCAACCTTACGGCGAGAGTCGCCCTCACTGCCACGGCGAGCGCCGCTTTGCTCGCGATGAGCGTGGTTTCGGCCACCCCGGTCGCGGCCCCGGCCATCGCCGCGGCGGGCGTCTGGCGCGGTTTCTCGAACACGGGGATTTGCGCCTGCTGGTGCTGCATCTAATCGCCGAAAAGCCCCGCCACGGCTACGAGATCATCAAGGCCATCGAGGATCTGGCGGGCGGCGCCTATGCCCCCAGCCCCGGCGTAATCTACCCGACCCTGACGCTGCTCGAAGAGCTGGGACAGGTCGAGAGCGCCACCGAGGGCACGCGCAAGCAATTCACCATCGCCCCCGCCGGGGGGGCCACCTTAGCCGAAGGCCAGGACGCGGTGCAAGCCCTGCTCGCACGCATCGCCGCGACTCAGCCATCGGGCGAAAACGCCGCCCCAGTCATCCGCGCGATGGAGAACCTGCGCACTGCGCTGCGGCTGAAATTCTCCGCCCGCGAGAACGCCGCCGACCTGCCCCGGAGGATCGCCGATGTGTTGGACGGTGCGGCGCGGCAGATTGAGGAGCTATAGCGCCCGGTTGGCGCTGGCCCGGACTAATGCTACCGCCGCCGCATGAAGAAGCTTTTCCAAGCCCCTTGGAGTCAGAAGGCGATCGCTTGGGCGACGGCGGCTTATCTGCGCCTCGTGGTGGGTACCCTGCGCTGGCGGGTGGAGGGCGAAGCGCAGATCCACGCCCTCTCGCGCGAAGCCCCGGTCATCGTTGCCTTCTGGCACGAAGCCCTGCCCGCGATGCCGGTGATTTGGCTACGTGCGCGCAAGCAGAACGGGATGCGCCCGGCTGTGATCCTGGCCAGCCGCCACCGCGACGGCCAGCTCGTCGGGCTGATCCTCGGGCAAATGGGCGTGGAGATGGTCGCGGGTTCGACTTCGCGCGGCGGCGTCGCGGGGCTGCGGACGATGATCCAGGCCTTGAAGGATGGCAAGAACGTCGCCATCGCCCCAGACGGCCCGCGCGGCCCGCGTCGCGTCTGTGCCCCTGGCGCCGCGCAGATGGCCGCCTCCAGCGGACGGCCCGTGGTGCCCTGCGCGGCGCTGACCTCGCGCGCGATCACCTTCAACTCCTGGGATAAAATGCGCCTGCCCCTGCCGTTCGGGCGCGGCGTACTGGTCTGCGGTGCGCCGGTTTCGGTTGACCGCGAGAACTGGCCGGACGGTCTGGCGCGCATCACTGAGGGGCTGAACGCGGCGATGGACCGCGCGGCGGCGCTACTTTGATCCTCCTGCCCCTCTACCGTGGGCTGATGCGCCTCGCCACCCCCGGCCTTGTGCACATGCTGGACAAGCGCGCCTTGCGCGGCAAGGAGGACCGGGCACGCCTCGGCGAGCGTTTTGGCATCCCCAGCCTGCCCCGGCCCGAGGGGCGGCTGATCTGGTTCCACGCCGCCAGCGTCGGCGAGAGCCTGTCGGTCCTCCCGGTCATCAACGCGCTGGCCGGACAGGCCGAAATCCTGCTCACCACCGGCACGCTGACCTCGGCGAAACTCGCCGAAACCCGCCTGCCAGCCAGCGCCCGCCACCAGTTCGTCCCGCTCGACCACCCCGCCTGGGTGGGGCGGTTCCTCGACCATTGGCAGCCCGACGCCGCCATCTTCGTCGAGAGCGAAATTTGGCCCGCCATGCTCACCGCCTGCGATGCCAGAAAAATTCCCCGCCTGCTGATCAACGCCCGCATCTCCGCTCGCTCGGCGCGGCACTGGCGCATCCTGCCTAGCCTCGCCCGCCGCCTGCTCGGCGGCTTTTGCACCGTACATGCGCAATCCCCCGGCGACGCCGCGAATTTCCGCGGCCTCGGCGTCCAGAACGTCCTCGAATGGGGCGACCTTAAATTCTTCGCCCCCTTGCTGCCGGTGGACAACGCCACCCTGGCCGTATTTCGCGCGCAAACGCCAGGCCCGCTTTGGCTCGCCGCCAGCACCCATCCGGGCGAGGAGGCGCTAGTCCTGCAGGCGCATGAAACCCTGTTACCCGCCCATCCCGGCCTGATCACCGTGATCGTCCCGCGCCACCCCGAGCGCGGCGCGGAGATCGCCGCCCTGGCGCAGAACGCCCCGCGCCGCAGCCTGGGACAGGCACCCGTCGCGGGCCGTCCTTATATCGCCGACACGCTGGGCGAACTCGGCCTGTTTTTCCGCGCCGCTCCCTTTGCCTTTATCGGCAACTCCCTGGTCGGCTTTGGCGGGCACAACCTGATCGAGCCCGCCCGTCTCGCCCGCCCGGTGCTGACCGGCCCGCATACCGAGAATTTTGTCCAGTCCGCCGCCCTGCTGCGCGCGGGGGGGGCACTGGTGGAGGTCGCGGACGCCCCCGCCCTGGCCACAGCCGTCGCCGCATGGCTGGACGCCCCCGAGCTCGCCACCGCCGCGGGCAACGCTGCCGCCGCCGCGCTCAAAGCCAGCGCCGCCCTGCCGCAGCGCCTGGGCGCGCTCATCTTGGAGCAGGCACGATGAAAGCTCCGAATTTCTGGGTCCGGCGCGGCTTCGTCGCCCGCCTGCTCTCGCCCCTGGGCCGCATCACCGCCGCGCTGACCGCCCGCCGTTTCAGCAAACCCGCCTTCGTGTCGGGGATAAAAATCATCTGCGTCGGCAATGTCGGCGTCGGTGGCGCTGGCAAAACCACCGTCGTGCTGGACCTCCTCGCCCGCCTGCCGGGCCAGAAATTCGCCCTGACGCGCGGCTACGGCGGCAGGCTGGCGGGCCCGGTCCTGGTCGATCCCACGCTGCACACCGCCCGCGATGTCGGCGACGAAGCCCTCCTCCTCGCCCGCGCCGCCCCCACTGTCGTCGCACGCGACCGTGCCGCCGGGGCGCGGCTTGCCTTGGCCGAGGAAGCCACCGTAATCGTTATGGACGACGGGCTGCAAAACCCCTCGCTCGACAAAACCCTCTCCCTGCTGGTGATCGACGGCGGCTACGGCTTCGGCAACGGCTTGCTGCTGCCCGCGGGTCCTCTGCGCGAGCCAATCGCCACCGCCGCCGCGCGTGTTCAGGCGGCGGTGCTGAT
>DAOMCN010000110.1:0-6735 GCA_035427885.1 Acidocella sp.
GGTCGCCTGGTCGGCGCCTCGCTGCTGGTCGTCCTGCTGTCGGGCGCGGCGGTGGCGAAAACGCCGAACCGGGCGTTGATTACGGTCTGTCTGATGATCGCGACACTCATGCAGGCGTTGGATTCGACGATCGCCAATGTCGCGCTGCCGTATATGCAGGGGTCGCTCTCGGCGTCCTACGACGAAATTACCTGGGTGCTGACTTCTTATGTCGTCATGGCGGCGATTATGACTGCGCCGGTCGGGTGGCTGGCGGCGCGGTTTGGTCGGAAGAACCTTTTTATCGCCTGTCTCATCGGTTTTACGGTGACCTCCATGTTCTGCGGCATTGCGGGGTCGCTCTCGCAGATGGTGCTCTACCGGCTGTTGCAGGGCGCGTTTGGCGCGGCACTCGTGCCGCTCTCGCAATCCACGTTGATGGATATTTATCCGCCCGAGCAGCGCGGCATCGCCATGTCCATCTGGGGCATGGGGGTGATGCTTGGGCCGATCATGGGGCCAACGCTGGGCGGGTATCTGACCGAGAATTTCAACTGGCGCTATGTCTTTTTCGTCAATCTGCCGTTTGGGATTCTGGCGGTTCTGGGCTTGCTGTTTTTGATGCCTAGGGTCGAGCCCGGACGCAAGATGGCGTTTGACTGGACCGGGTTTGCCGTGCTCTCGCTTGGGCTGGCGGGGTTGCAGATCGCGCTGGACCGGGGAGAGGAACTGGACTGGTTCAGCTCGGCTTCCATTATTGCCTGTTTTATCCTGGGGGGGCTCGGGTTCTACCTTTTCATCGTGCATATGCTGCTCGCCAAGAATACGTTCATTCCGCGCACGATTTTTGCCGACAAAAATTTTGTTGCCGGGCTGATTACCATGTTCTCGGTGGGCATGGTGCTGCTAGCCTCCTCGGCGTTATTGGCGCCATTTCTTGAAAACCTCGGGAATTATCCGGTCGAGAGTGCTGGGTTGGTGATGGCGCCGCGCGGGATTGGGACCATGTTTGCCATGCTTGTCGCGGGGCGTCTCACCAATAAGGTCGATCCCAGGCTGATGATGTTGTTTGGCTATCTGCTGCTTGGATTGTCGCTCTTTCTCCAGGAAGGCTGGACGCCGGTGGAGCCGGAATCCTACATGATGCTGACCATCATTATCCAGGGCGCGGGGCTTGGGTTTGTGTTTGTGCCGCTTCAGGTCGTGGCGTTCTACACCATGTCCGCGGAGCTGCGCACGCAGGGGACGGCGCTGCTCAGCCTAGTGCGCAATGTCGGCAGCGCGATCGGGATTTCACTCACCTCGGCGCTGCTGGAACGCCAGACGCAGGTTGAACATGCCAGCCTCATGCAGTTTGTCACCCCGTTTTCTAGGCCTTTGCAGGGCGGCGGGGCGGTCAGCCATTTTCTTAATCCAGCTACGACCAGCGGGGCGGCGCTGTTGAACAATATGATCAACACGCAGGCGCAGATTATTGCATATATGGATGATTACCGCTTTCTGCTGATCACAGTTCTGCCCTCGATGGCGTGTCTGTTGCTGATGCGCAAGCCGTCGGTTATGTCCGCTGCCAGAATGGAGCTTGAGGTCATTGATTAGAGCAAGGTCGTTTTTATCGAATTCCTTGATTCGATAAAGTCGACGAACTTGCTCGCTCAAACAAGGCTGGCTTGACAGGTTCGGGCGGGACGCGATGCTGGGCGGCGCATTGTAACCTTAAGGGGCTAGTTTGTCGGATCATCTCCAAGCCGAAATTAAGGCCATCCGCCAGAGCGGATTGTTTCTCTCCCACTGGTATGTTGGGCAGCACGGCGCTGCGATTGCGCCGGGCGAGGATGGAGTCGCGCATTTTTGTCAGCTTGGCTGGCGCGAGGGGGCGCGGCCTAATCCTTATTTTGATCCCGGCTGGTATCTCGCGCGCAACCCCGATGTCGCGGCGGCGGGGGTTAATCCGCTGTTGCACTATCTCGCCATGGGCGAGGCGGAGGGGAGAAACCCGTCGCCGTATTTCGAGGCGAGTTGGTATCGCGCCACCTATGGGCTGGGGGCGAAGGAGGCTTGTCTCGCGCATTATCTGGCGCGGCGGCTGAGCGGGCAGGTCAATCCGGTGCCGCTGTTCGACGCGGCGTATTATCTGGAAAATAACGCCGATGTTGCCGCGGGCGGGGCTGATCCGTTTGAGCATTTTCTGATTTTCGGCGTGGCGGAGGGGCGCGATCCGGCGGCGGAGTTCGATGTGCGCTTTTACCAGAACCGCTATGGCGATCTGCTCGGCGGGCAGAACCCGCTACTGCACTATCTCGCACACCGCGAGGATGCGGCGTTTGTGCCCAAGCGGCCCGAGCATGAGGAGTTGGCGCCAGGTGCTGTGCGGCGGGCAACGCGGCCAGCGGCGGCGTTTGAGGCGTTTGCGCCTGTCCCCGCGCAGGCGAAGCGTAAGGCGACGCTGCTCGCGTATTACCTGCCGCAGTTTCACGCCGTGGCGGAGAACGACGCGTGGTGGGGCAAGGGGTTTACCGACTGGACCAACCTCGGGCGGGCGATGCCGCGATTTGTCGGGCATTTGCAGCCGCGCGTTCCACGCGATCTTGGCTATTATTCGCTCGATAATCCGGATACGTTGCGATGTCAGATCGAGATGGCCAAGGGTGCGGGTTTGGGTGGGTTTGTCTTCTACACCTACTGGTTCAACCGGCACCGGCTGCTGGAGAAGCCGCTCGAACAACTGCTTGGCGATAAGAGTCTCGATTTTCCGTTCTGCGCGATGTGGGCGAATGAGAACTGGACGCGGCGCTGGGACGGGCTGGAGCGCGAGGTGTTGATTGCGCAGGAGTATCTGGAGAGCGACGATGTGGCGCTGATTGCGCATTTCGTGCGGATGTTTGACGATCCGCGCTATATCCGCATTGGCGGAAGGCCGCTGCTGTTTATCTATCGGGTCACGATTATTCCAGATGCTGCGCGCAGGATTGCAAAGTGGCGCAAAATGTTCTCCGAGTTGCACGGCGAGGCGCCGCTGCTCGTGATGGCGCAAAGCCTGGGCGATTATGACCCCGAGCCTTATGGGCTGGATGGGGCGGTCGAGTTTCCGCCGCATAAGCTGAGCCAGGAGACGGACCGGATCAATGACACGCTCGATCTGCTTGACCCGGATTTTTCCGCCATTGTGCATGATTACGAGGAGATCGCACGGACCTCGCTGGCGCTGCCGGAGACGGAATATCCGCTGATCAAGACGATCGTGCCGGGCTGGGATAACGATCCGAGGCGCGAGGGCAAGGGGCTCGTCGTACATGGGGCAAACCCGCAGAAGTACCAGGCGTGGTTAGAGAAGCTTGTTGAGCTGGCTGAGCAAAAGCCATTTTATGGCGAGAAGCTGATCTGCGTGAATGCGTGGAACGAGTGGGCGGAGGGGGCGTTTCTGGAGCCTGATCTGCATTTTGGCGCGGCGTTCTTGAATGCGACGTCGCGGGCGATTTGCGTGCGCGAGGGGGCGGAGGCGTCGTCCGGGGTTTTGCTGGTTGGGCATGACGCGCAGCCGCATGGGGCGCAGATGTTACTGCTGCATCTTGCACGGCGGTTGAAGCGCGACTGGGGGGTGCGGGTGTATCTGCTGCTGCTCGGGGTTGGGCCGCTGCTCGGCGAGTATTATAAGACCGCCGAGGTTAGCGTTGCGCAGGATAAGACAATTATCGGCGATCTGCTCGATAAATACCGGGGCATGGGGATCAGGACCGCGATTGTGAACTCGGCGGCGTCCGCAAGGGTGGTGCTCTGGGCGGAGCGGCGGGGGATTAAGACGACGCTGCTCGTGCATGAGATGCCGCAGCTGCTCAAGGAGCATAATCTGGAAATCCAGGCGCGGCTGGGCGGGGCGGCGGCAGGGAATCTCGTGTTTTCGTCCGAGTTTTTGGCGGAGAAATTTTGCGCGACGGTTAATCTGGCGCGGGCGGAGCGGGTTATTCTGCCGCAGGGGAATTATCTGGCGACGCGGCCGGACGACGCGGCGCGGGCGCGGGTGCGACGCGCGCTGGGCATGGACGAGGGTGGGTTTCTCGTGCTTGGGGCCGGGTTTGCGGATTTTCGCAAGGGGTTTGATCTGTTCTTGCAGATTGCACGCAAGGTTGCGGGAGCGCGCGGCGATGTAAAGTTTGTCTGGGTCGGGGATATTCAGTTTGTGCTGAAAACGTATCTCGGGCCAGAAATGGAACAGGCGCGGGCGGCGGGGGGGTTCTTGCATGTGCCGTTCACCGAGAGGGTGGCGGAATATTTTGCCGCGGCGGATGTGTTTGCGCTGACCTCGCGCGAGGACCCCTTCCCTACTGTGGTCTTGGAGGCGCTCGGGTGCGGGGTGCCTTGTGTCGCGTTTGAGGGGGCGGGGGGGATTCCCGATTTGTTGCGTCGGGAGGAGGCCGGGCGGATTGCACGGCTTGGGGATGTCGAGGATTTCGGCGCGCAGGTGGAGGCGTTGCTGGAGGACAAGAAGCTGGCCGGGATGCGCGGGCGGTTGAGCGCGATGGCGGCAGAGAGATTTGCGTTTGGCGAGTATGTCGAGCAGCTGTTGCGGCTTGGGTTTCCGGGGTTGCGCAAGGTCAGCGTCGCCGTGCTGAATTATAATTATGCCCGGTATTTGCAGGAGCGGTTGGAATCTGTGTTTGCGCAGAGCTATCCGGTGGCGGAGGTGCTGTTGCTCGATGATGCGTCGGGCGATGACTCGCTCGCCGTCGCGGCGAAGGTCGCCGAGAAGGCCGGGAGGGAGGTGCGGGTGATTGCCAATGCGCGGAACTCGGGCTCGGTTTTCGCGCAGTGGAAGCGCGCGGCGCAGGCGGCGACGGGAGAGTTTATCTGGCTGTGCGAGGCAGATGACGCGGCGGCGCCGGGGTTCTTGGCCAAGCTCATCGCGGCGATGGACGGGTGCGCGAACCCGCTGCTCGCGTTCAGCGATAGCCGCGCCGTGGACGAGAACGGCAAGCAGGTGATGGCCAGCTATCAGAGCTATTATTTTGCCTCGGGCGTGCGCGAGTTGGCGGCGTCCGGGCTTTGGGAGGGCGCGGCGTTCGCGCGGCGGATGTTGGCGGAGCGCAACCTTATGCTCAACGTCAGCGCTGTGCTTTGGCGGCGTGAGGCGCTGTTGCGCGCGCTCGATGCCGTGGGCGATATCGAGAGCTGGAAATTGGCGGGGGATTGGCGGCTGTATCTAGAGGTGCTGAGCGCGCAAAAGGGCGAGCTGGTGTATCTGGCCGAGGCGCTCAATACGCATCGGCGGCATGGCGCGGGGGTGACGCAGCAGCTCTCGGGACGGGCGCATGTCGCGGAGATCGTGCGTATGCATGCGATTGCCGCGGAAAAGCTGGGGCTGGACGAAACGGCCAGGGCGGCGCAGGCGCGCTATGCGGCGCAGGTTTCCGAGCAGCTTGGCGGGGACAAAAAGCTGGTTGCGAAGGTTGCCAGAAAGCGCCGGGTCTGATTGAAGGACCTGGACGAAAATTAAGGATTTGTTATGAAAATTCTGCTCACCGGTGGATGTGGATTTATCGGCTCGGCGGTTGTCCGGCGCGCCATTGCCGGGACGGTGCATGAGATCATCAATATTGATAAGATGACTTATGCGGCCTCGGAGGATGCGCTCGAGGCGGCACTGTCCGATCCGCGCCATACGCTGATCAAGGCCGATATTACCGATGCCGGCGCGATGCGGGCGGCGTTTGCGGCGCATCAGCCGGATGCGGTCATGCATCTGGCCGCCGAGAGCCATGTGGACCGCTCCATCGACGGGCCGGGGGAGTTTATTCATACAAATGTCACCGGGACGTTTGTGTTGCTTGAGGCGGCGCGGGGGTATTTTGCCACGCTCACGGGCGAGAAGCGCGCGCGGTTCCGGTTTCATCATATTTCTACCGATGAGGTGTTTGGCGCGCTCGGGGATGAGGACCCGGCGTTTAACGAGCATACGCCCTACGATCCGCGCAGCCCGTATTCGGCGAGCAAGGCGGCGTCCGACCATCTCGTGCGCGCCTGGGGGCATACCTACGGGCTACCGGTGATCGTTTCCAATACGACCAATAATTACGGGCCTTGGCAGTTTCCCGAAAAATTGATCCCGCTGATCCTGATCAACGCCATCGAGGAGAAGCCGCTGCCGGTTTATGGCGATGGGCTTAATACGCGCGACTGGTTGTATGTCGAGGATCATGCCGTGGCGCTGCTCAATGTCGTCGAGCGCGGGGTGTCGGGGGCAACGTATTGTATCGGGGCGCGCCAGCCGCGCAAGAATATCGAAGTGGTGCGGGCGATCTGCGCGATTCTGGATGAACGCATGCCGAGCCCGAACGGAGGGCGGGAGCGGTTGATTACCTATGTGCGCGACCGGCCAGGGCATGATCATCGTTACGAGATTGATCCGGCAACGGCTGAGACGGTGCTGGGGTGGGCGGCGGACCATGATTTCGAGCGTGGGCTGGCGGCGACGATCGATTGGTATCTTGCGCATGAGGGGTGGTGGCGCGGGATTCAGGCGAAGAAATATGCGGGACAACGCCTGGGGGGCGAGAAATGATTAAAAAGGGAATTCTGCTGGCCGGGGGCTCGGGCTCGCGGTTGCATCCGATGACGCAGGCGGCGTCCAAGCAATTGCTGCCGGTTTATGACAAACCGATGGTGTATTATCCGCTCTCGACGCTGCTGCTGGCGGGGATACGCGAGGTGCTGATTATCTCGACACCCGCCGATCTGCCGCAGTTCAAGCGCCTGCTGGGC
>DAOMCN010000111.1:0-6696 GCA_035427885.1 Acidocella sp.
GCCATCGAGGCGAAACAGAAGACTATCCGCGATGCCTGGCTGGATACCGCCAAATACCCGACGATCGAGTTCAAATCGACCAAGGTGGTGCGCACCGGCCATGATACCGCGAAGGTGACCGGCGAGCTGACCTTCCACGGCGTCACCCTGCCCGAGACGCTGAACGTCACCTTCAACGCTTCCGGGGTGAATTTCCTCTCCAAGCAATACACCGTCGGCTTCAACGCCACCGGCATGATCAAGCGCAGCGATTTTAATGTGAAGACCTATGTGCCGGTCATCGGCGACGATGTCTCGCTGATCATCAGCGCCGCGTTCGTGAAGCCCTAAACGTGGCGCGCGAACGTTACACCGCGATAGCGATCACCCTGCATTGGGTGATCGCGCTCGGTATCCTGGTTCAGCTCGTCATGGGGCTGGTCATGGTGCATTACCCTCTGACCGTCGGCGAGCAGTTCAAGCTCTACCAGCTCCATAAATCCATCGGCATCACGGTGTTGTTTGCGGTGTTCCTCCGACTGATCTGGCGCTTGACGCATCGCCCGCCCGAACTCCCCGAGGCCATGCCGGTCCTGGAACGCAAGGCTGCCTCTGCCACGCATGTTATCTTGTATCTTTTCATGTTCGCGCTGCCGTTCACCGGCTGGGCGGTGGTCTCGGCCTCGCCGTTCGATATCCCGACCGTAATTTTTGGCATGATCCCCTGGCCGGATCTGCCAGTGCTTTCCACCCTGGCCGACAAGCACGCGGCAGAGGCGGTGCTGTCCTATATCCACAGCAGGCTCGCCTTTGTGATCATCGGCCTGCTCGCCTTGCATGTTCTCGCCGCCCTGCGCCACCATTTCCTGCTGCACGACAATATCCTGCGCCGCATACTGCCGCGTCGCTAATTTCTTGAGAGGTTCACCATGAAACGCCCCGTTCTCGCCCTCGCGTTGGCCTGTCTCTCCGCCAGCCCGGCGCTTGCCGCCAACTGGGCCGTGCAGCCCGCGCAAAGCACGCTGGGCTTCTCGGGCGTGCAAACCAGCGCACCCTTCTCGGGCAATTTCACCCAATGGACCGCGCAGATCAACTTCGATCCCGCCAACCCCGCCGCCGCGCATGTGAAGATCACCATCAACACCGCCAGCGCCAAAACCGGCGACACTCAGCGCGATACGGCGTTGCCGGACGCCGACTGGTTCGACGCCGCCGCCTTTCCCCAGGCAGTTTTCGAGGCCACCGGCTTTACCCCCGAAGGCGGGACAAAATACCAGACCACGGGGACGCTCACGATCCGGGGCATCAGCCAGAAGCTGACCCTGCCCTTCACCCTCGTCATTACGGGCAATCAGGCCATCGCCAAGGGCCATATCACGTTGCAACGCGCTGCCTTCGGCGTCGGCCAGGGCGACTGGGCAAAGGGCGACTGGGTCGGTCTGACCGCCGGGGTTAACTTTACGCTGGTGGCCACGCAGCAATAGCCGCGTATGCCGGGCTTAGATCCCGGCCTCGTGCAGGATGTTGGCGACGGAGGCGTTGAAAGCTTCGGGGCTGTGCTCGGCGGCGAGGCGCGCGAGGGCGTTTTCCCGCAGGGTCGTCCATAAGGCTTCGGATTCATAGAGCCGGGCGATTTCGTGGGCGAAGGCTTTGGCGTCGTTGACCGGGGCGCTGAGGAGTTCCTGGCCTGCGCGCCAACCGAGTTGATCGCCGAGCAGCGAACTCGCCACGCAAGGCAAGCCAAAGGCCGCTGTCTCGAAAATTTTATAGGGCGTACCTGCGGCAAAGCGTGTGGGTGCGATGAAGACGCGGGCCGCGTTGTAGTACGGGGCGAGGTCGCTGGCTGTGCCGTGGAATTTTATCCCTTTGTGTTGGCGCAAGACGCCGAAGTCGATCCCCGGTGCGGTGTGGCCGACGACGTGCAGCACTGGTGCTTTGCCAAGTTCCGCAGCCAGTGCGGGAAGGAGTTCGTTCGCGGCCCAGTGCAGCGCGTCGAGATTCGGGCTGTCCTCCTGGTGGATGGCGGCGACGAAGAGCAGGCCGTCGCGCTCGGCAAAGCTGGCCAGGGTCGGGCTGGGTGCGCGCGCCGTGCCGAGCTTGGTGACGGATTTGAGGCCGATTTTTTGTAACTGCGCGACCTCGCCATCGCTGACGGCGAGGATTTTACGACAGGATTTTGCGCCAGAGAATTCAGCGCGCAGGGCGGCGGGCAGGTTGAAACCCTCGCCCATCAGCTGGGCGAGGGCGGCGGCGCGGTTGGCGGCGAGGGCTTCAGTATCGAGGATGATCGGAATTTTGATGCCCGCTTCCACCAGCAACGGATACAGCCGGGTGAAATTATGCGTACGCGCGATCCAGATCAGGTCGTAGGCGTTGACGCGAGCGGACAGGAACTCAGGGAGGGAGAGGAAATCTCGCTCGTGCAGGAGCTCGGCGGTTTCGGGCAGGTCGCCATAGAGATGTATCAGGTCGTAGGGTGCGCCGTTCATGGGGAAGACGTGGACGTTATAGCCCGTGGCGGCGATGGCGTGGACGATGTCGTTCGAGCGCACGAAGCCTGAGCCGAGGCGGCGCAGCGGGAGGGTGTCCTCGATGAAAAGGATGGCCGGGCTTGCGCTGCGGCTGCGCGCCGCGATCAGGTTTTCCGGTGTCGGGGACGGGCGGGTGCTAAGGAAATCCTTGTGCTTGGCTTTGAAGATGCGACGGCCACGGCGCATCAGCGCCATCGAGGCTTCTGTGGTGCTGGCGCTGCCAAATTCCAGGTGATGCACGACGACGCCCGGATCGTAGATGATTTTCGCCCCCGACTGGAGGAAGCGCACGCACAGATCCGCATCCTCGAAATAGGCTGGGGCAAAGGCATCGTCGAAGCCGTCGAGCGAGCGCACCAGCGCGGTCCGACATAGAAGAAAGACAGCGGAGCAGTAATCCACCTCGCGGACGAAATTGGCTTCCCCCGCCAGGGGCGAGGCGTCGCGCAGGTAGCCGGTGGTGGTGCCGTCGTTCCAGATGATCGAGCCTGCTTCCTGTAGCAGACCGTTGGTGCGGATGATCTTGCCGCCAACCGCGCCGATTTGGGGCGCGCTGCGCAGGCGGGCGAGGGCGGTGGCGATGGCGCCGTGAGCGAGTTCGGTGTCGTTGTTCAGGTAGAGCAGGGCGGGGGCGGTGACATGCGCCAGGCCGATGTTGCAGGCGCGCAGGAAGCCGAGGTTTTTTTCCTGGCGCAGGATTTTGGCACCCTTCAGGTAATCCCCGATATCGCGGGTTTCGTCGGTCGAGGCGTTGTCCACGAGGATCAGCTCGAGTGGTCCGGCGAAATTGTCGCGCAGCGAGGCGAGGGCCTGCAGGGTCAGCTCTACGCGGTTGAATGCAACCATGATGACGGAAAGTTCCGGCGGCGCGCAGGGTGCAAAGTCCAGCTTGTGGCGGGCAAAGAGGGGCAGATTGGCGCGCGCTTTCTGGAGGAAGAGGCTGCGTGTGAGGGCTTCGTCAAGGCTGGGTTTTTCGTCTGGCGGGTAATAGGCGAGGCCGTCCTTGAGGCCGATGGCGCGCAGATGGGCGAAGGCGTCGCGCATAGCGCCGGAGTTCAGCGCGTTGCGGACGGCTTCGTTCATGTCGCGGTAATAGGCGAGGTCGATGCCCGCCGCAGGCTGGCGTAGCTCGAAGGTGCCGTACTGGATGAATTGCTGATAGCCCGAGCGGTACAGCCCGTTTTCGATGGCGACGGCGATATCCGGGTGGCGGCGGCGATAAAAACTCTCGGAGAACTGCGCGACGGGGTCAAGATACTCGCTCCCCGCGCTGGTCAGGTAGTGGTGGATGGCGCAGGCGTAGCGGCCACGGGCGATGTCGGCCTTCGCGCCGGGGTGATGCTCGACATACCATGCGGGGTCGAAATAAATCGACGGCGCCAGCTCTTCCTCGCCGCTGCCCAGGCGGTGCAGGTAATGGACATAGGGGCCGATGGCGGCGAGCGCCTCCTCGGGCACGCCTGTCTCCTGCACCTGGGCGCGATAATAGGTCGAATCGAAGAGAAAATGCCCCATGCGCTGCTCGAACTGACCGGATTTCAGGTAGTGGTCGTAGCGGCCGTAGCAGGCGTGCTGGTCGAGATTCTCCAGCGTCATGTCCTCGTGGAGATTGGCGTAGAGCTCGTCGTCAAAAAGCCAGTGCGGGGAGACGCCGCGATGGCCCTGCTGGCAGAAATGATCGAAACCGGACGCATAGGCCCCGGCGCGGACCAGTTCGGCGATGTCCGGGTTGCGGGCCAGGTAGAACAGCTCGTCGAACAGCGGGCTTGGGCTGTGGCCGAGGCGCGCGCCGGTGCGCAGGTAGTAGAGCAGCGCCGCGTCCTGCGGTTTACCGGCGCAAAGGACGCGGGCATCGGCATGGTGGCGCAGGTACCAGGCGGGGTCGAAAATTGCCCAGGCGGGTTTTAGCGCGCAGGCGGGGTTCAGCAGATGGTGCGCGGGCAGGGGCATGGCGGGTTCGGCTCGGCCTTGTGGTTCGCGCCGAGGTTGCAACGGAATACTTTAATGTCAAGTAAAGCGGACTAGCGCATCAACCCCAGGCGCGGCATGTCGATGGCCGGGCAGCGGTCCATGACCACGTTGAGACCGGCTGCGCGGGCGGCCTGGGCTGCGTCTTCATTGACCACGCCCAGCTGCATCCAGATGGTTCTGGCGCCCAGGCGGATCGCGTCCGCGACCGGCGCGGCGACTTCCGAAGCGCGGCGGAAAAGCTCGACCATGTCCAGCGGCGCGGCTTCGTCGAGGCTGGCGACGACGCGGCGGCCCAGAATTTCCTGCCCCGAGAGGCCGGGATTGACCGGGATGACATCGAACCCTTGGTCAAGAAGAAACGCCATGACCTCGTAAGACGGGCGACTGGGCTTGTTCGACGCGCCGACCAGCGCGATGCGCTTTGTCGTGGTCAGGATGGTGCGGAGTTGGTCGTCGGACATGTCTCTTCCCCTATGGTGGCCCGCCTTGTATGGCTGCGGCATGAAAAAAGGTCTTCTCGCCTGCCTGTTGCTGAGTGTGCTTACCTTCTTTTGCTGGGCCTCGCCGAATCAGCCGCAGGCCGGGGATGTGACCATGCCGGTCGGTAAATTCAATTCGCTCTCCTATGCGCCCTATCAGGCGTGGCAGTCGCCATTGGATAAGACCTACCCGACTGGCGAGGAAGTGGCCAAGGATCTGGCGCTGATCGCGACCCGGGCGAACGGCATCCGTACCTATTCGGCGATCGAGGGCAATTACGATATCGGCGCACTTGCCAAAAAAGCGGGCTTGAAAGTCTGGTTGGGAATTTGGCTCAGTTCCAACAAGGCCGATAACGCGAAAGAAATAGCGGCGGGGATCGCCGAGGCCAATGCGCATCCCAACACGATCACTCGCGTGGTCGTGGGCAACGAGGTGCTGCTGCGCCGCGATCTCTCGGTGGACGATCTGATCGCGGATATCGATGAGGTCCATGCGCGGGTGAAACAGCCGGTGGCCTATGCGGATGTGACCGATTTCTGGAAACAATTTCCCCAGGTCGCCCCCCATGTCGATGTCGTGATGATCCATTTCCTGCCGTACTGGGAGGATAAGCCGCTCGATGTGGACGCGGCGATCAACAATATCCGCGCCACCACGGATGCATTCAAACAGATGTTTCCGGGCAAGGTGATCTCCATCGGCGAGACCGGCTGGCCCTCGCGCGGGCGCTGGCGTGCCGGCGCCGCCCCCTCGCGCGTTAACGAGGCGGTGTTCCTGCGTCAGTTCGTGACCCTCGCGGACCAGGAAGGGGTGGGCTACAACCTGATCGAAGCCTTCGACCAGCCCTGGAAATACGAGGACGAAGGCGTCGCCGGGGCGAATTGGGGCATCTGGAACGCCCAGCGCGAAGCAAAATTCCCGCTCAATGGCGGCGTGGTCGAACACCCGGACTGGCCTTGGTACGCGGCCCTGGGCGCATTGATGGGGAGCCTGCTGTTCTGGTCGGTAGGGCTGCGCAATATCCGCCTGGCGCTGCCCGCCTTCGCCCTGGGCAATGGCTTCGCCATCGCCTGCAACGGCACGTTGCCCATGCTCTACGACCATTGGCTCGAACTCGACGCGCTGGTGAACCTGCCCCTCCAGGCGATCTTCGCCTTCCTCGTCATCCGCCGCGCCGACGCTATCCTGAGCCATTCCCCGCTGCCCGCCACAACCTCCGGGGCACAAACAATCGCCGCCCTGCGCCGGGGCAGGCTGCTGATGAACTACGACTCTCTCTGGTTCGTCTTCCTCGCCAGCGCCGCCGTGTTCGAGGCCATGCTGTTGTTCGACGGACGCTACCGAGACGCCCCCCTGCCCGTCTTCATCGTCCCAGTCATCGCCGCAATCCTGCGCTTCTGGACCAAGGACAAACCTAAATCGATGGGCTGGGAAGAACTCCTCGCCGCCAACGCCCTGGCAATCCTCGCCATCGCCGACGCCGTCATCGAAGGCGGGAGCAACCTCGACTTCGTTATCTGGAATATCGCCGCCCTCGCCCTCGCCGCCCCCATCGTCGTTGCCCAGGAAGCCAAACGCGGTAGGCCTAAGCCGAAAGGCCCACGACGGGGGTTTTAGGGCTGGAATTTAAGGGAAGGAGGATCAGGGGGCGCTGCCCCCCTGGACCCCTGCCAAAGGCGTTTGCCTTTGGAATCCAGAATCGAGGTTACAAAAAAGGCCCTCACGTGCACAG
>DAOMCN010000112.1:0-6650 GCA_035427885.1 Acidocella sp.
GCCAGCCCCTTGGGAGTTGGCGTCGAGCATGTCTGGAAGAGGCTGATCAACGGAGAATCCGGAATCAACGTCGTTTCTTCCTTCGACACCGCGGAGTTGACTGCGAAAATCGCCGGTCAGGTTCCGGCGGGGAAAGCCGCGGAGGGCGGGCTGGACCTCTCCGAGTGGATCGCCGTGAAAGAGCTGAAAAAGATGGATCGCTTTATCCATCTTGGCATCGTCGCGGCGAGCCAGGCGATTGAGGATTCTGGCTGGTTGCCGCAGACGGAGGAAGATAAATGCGCCTCGGGCGTGATGATCGGCTCAGGGATCGGCGGCTTGGGGGCGATTTATGAAGCGTCCATCATTGTCCATGAAGGCCGTGCTCGGCGACTCTCGCCGTTCTTTATCCCCTCGGCGCTGATCAACCTGATATCGGGTCAGGTTTCGATCAAATATGGGCTGAAGGGCCCTAACCACTCAGCGGTGACGGCCTGCGCCACCGGCGTCCACGCCATCGGCGACGCGGCGCGGCTGATCGCTTATGGCGATGCAGATGTCATGGTCGCTGGCGGCGCGGAAGCTGCGGTGAACACGCTCGGCATCGCCGGGTTCTGTGCATCGCGCGCGCTCTCCACCAACTTCAACGACCGTCCCACCAAGGCTTCGCGCCCCTGGGACAAGGATCGGGACGGGTTTGTCATGGGTGAAGGCTCGGGTGTTGTCGTGCTTGAGGAATACGAGCACGCCAAGAGACGCGGCGCAAAAATTTATGCCGAAGTTGGCGGATACGGCATGTCCGGCGACGCGCACCACATCACGGCGCCGGCGGACCACCATGAAGGCGCTTTCCGCGCCATGAAGGCCGCATTTAAATCCGGTAAGCTCAGCCCTGAGGACGTCCAGTACATTAATGCGCACGGCACCTCGACGCCGATGGGCGACGATCTGGAACTGGAGGCGGTTGAGAACATGTTCGGCGATGCGGGCAAAAAGGTTGCCATGTCCTCAACCAAATCGGCCACCGGGCATCTGCTCGGCGCCGCCGGGGCGATCGAGGCGATCTTCTCGGTCCTTGCCATCCGCGACGGCATCGCTCCGCCGACGCTCAACCTGCATGAGCCAAGCCGGGCGAGCATCATCGACCGCGTGCCGCTGACCGCGCAGGAGCGCAAGATCGACGTCGTCCTATCCAACAGCTTTGGCTTTGGCGGCACCAATGCCTCGATCATCTTCAAAAGGGCTGTCTGATCCTTCGCGTGCGCGGCCGGATATTCCTGCTTCTACTGGTGTTGCTCGCCACGCTGAGGCTGGTGGACATGGCCGCGCATCATAATTTTTATGACCCCGGCCCGTTGCCAGCCACAGTCGCTGTCGTGATCCCGCCCGGCGGGAGTGCCGAAGTTGCTGCGACGTTACAAAAAGACGGTGCGACTTCACACCCGCTGCTGTTTCGCGCCGCAGCTTGGCTGACGCGTAAGGACGGTCCACTCCACGCCGGAGAATATCTCGTTCCGGCCCGCGCCAGCCTTGCGGATATTCTGCATATATTGCGCCACGGCCTGCCGGTTCAGCATCAGGTCACCTTCCCAGAAGGGCTGACGAGCGCGCAAATCGCCAAAATCCTGAATACAACACCCGCCGCCAGCGGCACTGTGGCGCCGCCGCCGCAAGGCGCGGTCTTGCCGCAGACCTATGATTTTGTCCGCGGCGAACCAAGGCAGGCTATTTTGGCGCGCGCAGCCAAAGCGATGCGGCAGAAGCTGGCGACCGCCTGGGCCGGGCGCGATACCACCGTGCCGTTGGCCTCAGCGCAGCAGGCGTTGATTCTAGCCTCGATCGTACAAGCAGAAAGCCCAGAGCCCGCGGAATTTCCTGAGATTGCAGCCGTGTACGAGAACCGGCTGGCCAAAGGAATGAAGCTGCAAGCTGATCCTACGGTGATCTTCGCCTCTAGCGCCGGAGAGACTTCCGGCGGCGTGCCGATCAGCCGCACGGATCTTACCAACCCCTCCCCTTATAACACCTATGCGCATAGCGGACTGCCGCCAGGGCCGATCTGCGCACCCGGTCTGGCGGCAATTACGGCGGTGCTGCATCCGGCGGCGAGCAAGGCGCTTTATTTCGTGGCCACCGGCCATGGTGGGCATGTGTTCTCGGATAGCTTCCAGGGCCAGTTGAAGAATATCGAGGTCTACCGGGAGTCGCAAAAGGAAAACCCAGGAACGCGCGTTCCTGGGTTTGATCTCGCAGCCAAAGAGACCGGTTCCGCGCGGGGCAGTCCCCGGCGAGATTAGGCCTTGCGGGTGCCGATGCCGGCGAAGCGCTTGTTGAACTTGGCGACCTGGCCGCCGGTGTCCATCACGCGCTGCACGCCGGTCCAGGCGGGGTGGGATTTCGGATCAATGTCCAGGCGCAGCGTGTCGCCGGGCTTGCCCATGCAGGACATGGTTTTGAATTCCGTACCATCAGTCATGATGATGTTGATTTCGTGGTAGTCCGGATGAATGTTCGGCTTCGGCATGTGCGCTCCAGTAGGTAATGCGCCGCCGATCCCGACCGGCAGCAAAAGAAGACCCGCATTTACGCGCCAGAGCGGCCAGATGCAAGGGAGATGGCCGCATGGGAACCTGCTTTGTGCGCTCGGCAATGTCCCTTTGTTCGAACCACCGCTAAAGTACCTCCAAGGGCGAGCCATTCTTGGGAGTTTGACGCGATGCCACGGGCCTTGACCATTCTGCTGCTCTGCCAGCTCGCCGGAACGATCCTCCAACAAGGCACCGGTCTGCCGATACCAGGGCCAGTGCTCGGGCTGGTGATGCTGCTCGGTTATCTGCTCAAAACCGGCGGCCCCGCTCCGCATCTGCGCGACACGGCGCAGGGACTGCTGAAATATCTCGGCCTGCTGTTTGTGCCCGCCGGTGTTGGCGTCGTGACCGAGCTTCAAGAGTTGCGACAAAACATCATCGCCATCTCGGTGGCAATTTTTGTGTCCACCCTGCTCGGGCTGATGGTAACGGGTGTGCTGATGAGCTGGTTCTTGCGGAAACAGACAAATGCATAATCTGATCCCGCTCCCGCTACCGCTGTTCCATGTCTGGGCATATCTGGAGACCCAGCCGCTGCTCGGGCTGAGCGCCACGCTCTGCGTCTGGGAGGCCGCGGTGTTTATCGACGAATGGGCGCGCCACAAGGCGTTCACCAACCCGACCGTGCTCTCCATCCTGATCCTCGCCACGCTGCTGCTGGCCACCGGCACCTCGTACAAAACCTATTTCAACGGCGCGGTTTATATCCACTTCCTGCTCGGCCCGGCGACCGTGGCGCTGGCGGTGCCGATGTATGCCAACTGGGCGGCGATCCGAAAAAATTTTATCGCCATCTTCGTCTCGCTGAGCGCCGGGTCGATCGTCGCGGCGAGTTCGGCGATGCTGATCGCGCATGCGATGGGCGCGCCGAGGACGGTGGTGGTTTCCCTCGGGCCAAAATCCGTGACTACGCCGATCGCCATGGGCATTTCACAGAATCTCGGTGGCCAGCCCTCGCTGACCGCCGTGTTTGTGATGATGACAGGCATGTTCGGCACGCTGGTCTGCACCGGCGTGTTCCGCCTCGCGCGGGTGAAGGACTGGCGTGCTCAGGGATTGGCGGCGGGGACGGCGGCACACGGGCTGGCGACCTCGCGCATGTTGCTGCTGAACCAGACGGCCGGAGCGTTCGGCGGGCTGGCGATCGGGCTAAACGGAATCGTGACCTCGGTGGTGGTGCCGGTGCTCGTCTCGGTGTTCGGGCTGTAGGCTACCAGACTCCCAGACCAAAGGCGCGGGTGCGGCGCACGACATACGCGGTCCAGACGAGTTGAACCGTAAGCGGGAGCAGCAGAACCGGAAGTTTCCAGAGTCCGGGTACCGCCAGAAAGGCAATAGCGGTGGCGCCGCCAATGGCAACGAATGCCCAATGCAGCAGCGCGACAATATGCGCATCCAGCCCAGCACGACGCACTACCTGATAGAGATGGCCATGATGGGCGCGGGCGAGGTTTTCCCCAGCCAGCGAGCGGCGCGCCAGAGTGAAGGCAACATCATAAAGCACGCCCGAAAGCAGCAACGGCACCAACAGGAAAGACAACGGCGCGCCTTCGAACCGCGCGGCTGCAACGCCGAACAGCGCCAGCATGAACCCGCAGAACTGGCTGCCGACATCGCCCATGAAGATTTTGGCGCGGGGAAAATTAAATGGCAGAAAGCCAAGCACGCCACCGGCCAGCAGCAAGGCGGCCGTATAAACAAAAAACCCGCCATAGACGCCGGCAATCCCGGCCAAGAAAAGACAGGCAAAGAGCGTTACCCCTGCGGCGAGGCCATTCAGCCCGTCGATGAAGTTCATCGCATTGGTCACAAACAGAAAAAACAACACAGTGACCGGAAGACCGACCCAGCCGATATCAACCGTTCCGTATTGCGGTAGCGCCAGGATATGCACCCACAGCCCGGAGGCTACAGCAACCAGTGCCGCGAGGAGTTGGGCCGCGAGCTTGATGACGAAGGAGAGGTCAAAAAGGTCGTCGAGGAAAGAGACGGCCGCCATCAGGAAAGCGGCGGCGATGACGCCAATGAAATACCCCTCGGCAAGGCGCGAGACTTGGCCATAACGGTAAAGCAATAGCACGCCCAGCATAAACGCCAGGACGATCCCGACGCCGCCCGATTTTGGCATGGTCTGGCTGTGTGCCTTGCGCGGACCGGGGCGATCGGGGACGCCAAAAGTAATCATGACGCGGACGATGATCGCCGAAAAGATTGCCAACCCAGCCATCAAAGCCAGATGGCGCGGCAGAGCGAGAAGGCTGAGAGATGTCGCGGCGTTCATTCGGAACAAACCATGGCAGAAAGTCCATAAGATTTGGAGTGCCGTCCACGAAAGATTACAGAAGATTAGTGGAAAGGGCTTGTCTGGCGGTTCCGGCCACGCCAGAACCTGATCCCGGATAGTAACGTTGCTGGAGGCTGGGCGTGAAGATTGCAATCATCGGCGGCGGCTATGTCGGTCTGGTCTCTGGTGCGTGTTTCGCAGAGTTTGGCGTATCGGTTGCGGTAGTCGAGGCTGACGCGGCCAAGCGACAAATGCTGCTGGACGGGAAAATTCCCATCTACGAACCGGGGCTGGACCGGCTTGTCGTGGAAAACATGGACGCCGGAAGGTTGGTGTTTCCGCAGACCCTCGAAGAAGGCATCGTCGATGCCGAGGCAGTGTTTATCGCCGTCGGCACGCCGACGCGGCGCGGCGATGGCCATGCCGATCTGACCTATGTCTTTGCGGCCGTGGAACAGGTGATCAAAGCCCTTCATCATCCGGCGATTATCGTGACCAAATCGACCGTGCCGGTCGGCACCGGGCGCAAAATCGCGGCGCTGGCACATCAACTGCGACCCGAGTTGGGCATCGAGGTTGCGGCAAACCCGGAATTTCTGCGTGAAGGCAGCGCCATTACCGATTTTATGCGCCCTGACCGTGTCGTCGTCGGTACCGACAGTGCGCGGGCGCGCGAGGTGCTGCGCCGCTTGTACCGGCCACTTTATTTGATCGAGGCGCCGATTCTCTTTACCGGGCTGGAGACCGCCGAGCTGATCAAATACGCCGCCAACGGCTTCCTCGCGATGAAGATCACCTTCATCAATGAGATGGCCGATCTGTGCGAGAAAGTCGGCGCGGATGTTCAGGACGTGGCGCGCGGGATCGGGCTGGATGGGCGCATCGGGCGGAAGTTTTTGCACGCGGGACCGGGCTTTGGCGGCTCGTGCTTTCCTAAGGACACGCTGGCCCTGATGCGCATCGCCGAGGAAGCGGGAAGCCCAAGCCGGTTGATCCAATCCGTCGTGGCAGTAAATGATGCACGCAAAAACGCAATGGCGGCGCGCGTGTTGGCTGCCTGCGGCGGGGACGTGCGCGGTTTGCGCATTGCCGTACTCGGCCTAGCCTTCAAACCCGAGACCGACGACATGCGCGAGGCCCCTTCCCTGCCGATGATCGAAGGGCTGGTGACGATGGGCGCACAGGTTGCTACCTTCGATCCTGCGGCGATGGAGAGCGCAAAACCGCTTCTGCCGGAGGGTGTGGAATTCGCCGCCGACGCCGCGCAGGCCTTGAGCGGGGCAGACGCGCTCGTGCTGATGACCGAATGGAACGCGTTCCGCGCCCTCGCCCCGGCGCGGCTGGAGCAGTTGATGCGCGGCCGTGTCGTCGTCGATCTGCGCAATGTTTTCGATCCAAAGGCCCTGCGCGCCGCAGGATTTTCCTACCATGGCATCGGCCGCGCCCAGAGCGACCGCGTCGACGCCGTAACCGCCAACTCGCAAGGATAGCGAATTTTGAACGCCACCCACACGCATTATCCGGACTTCGCCAACCCCGAACTCCTGGAAAAAATCCCACTTTCGGCGCGCACCATCCTTGATGTCGGCTGCGCGCAAGGAGCGCTGGGCGCGGATTACCTGCGGCGCAACCCGCGCGCGCGGGTGCTTGGGATCGATGTTGACCCCGAGGCGATCTCCCACGCACAAGGGCGGATCAGCGAGGCTGTTTGCGCCGACGTCGAGAAAACGCCGATGCCCTTCGCGGTGCCCGAAGGGATCGACTGCATTATTTACGGCGATGTGCTGGAACATCTCGTC
>DAOMCN010000113.1:0-6645 GCA_035427885.1 Acidocella sp.
AGCGACCGCCACGAGTCTGGCGGAGGCGGGCCGATTGGCGGTCACCGGGGCGATTTTTGGGTAGAATTGGGTTGCGACTCTCAACGCTAATCCAAGAACCCACCTCGATGACAGACGACAAGATTGCGCTTTCCACGCTTTTAGAGAAGTCCTCCGACGCCAGTTTTCTGCGCGAGATGATCGGCTTTGCCGCCGAACGGCTGATGCAGCTGGAGACGGGGGAGATCTGCAATGCCGCCCCGGGCGAGCGTGCACCTGACCGCCTCAACCAGCGCAATGGTTATCGCGACCGGGACAGGGAGACGCGGGCCGGGACGGTCGAGCTTCGCATCCCCAAACTGCGCCGCGGCAGCTACTTCCCGGCCTTTCTGGAACCGCGCCGGATGGCCGAGAAGGCGCTTACCGCCGTGATCCAGGAAGCCTATATCCAAGGCATATCAACCCGTTCGGTCGATGATCTGGTCAAGGCCATGGGGATGGAGGGGGTTAGCAAAAGTCAGGTCTCCCGGCTTTGCGGTGAGATCGACGAGCGCGTGGATGCCTTCTTGACCCGTCCCATCGAGGGTGATTGGCCCTATGTCTGGCTCGATGCCACCTACATCAAAGTCCGGCGTGACCACCGCATCGTCTCGGCCGCCGTCATCGTTGCCGTCGGCGTCAACAGCGACGGCCGGCGGGAGGTGCTGGGGATGACCACCGGCCATAGCGAGGCCGAGCAGTTCTGGGTGGACTTCCTGCGCAGCCTGGCTAGGCGCGGCCTGCAGGGCGTGAAGCTCGTGATCTCGGACGCGCATGAAGGGTTGAAGGCGGCAATTTCAAAAGTGCTAAGCGCAACTTGGCAAAGATGCCGCGTCCACTTCATGCGCAACGCGCTGGCCTATGCCGGCAAAACCCAAAAGCGCGTGGTCGCCGCCTGGGTTGGCACCGCCTTTGCCCAGGACGATGCGACGGCGGCGCGTAGGCAATGGCGCGATGTCGCCGACCAGATGCGCCCACGCCTGCCAAAGCTCGCCGGCCGGCTCGACGAGGCCGAAGCCGACGTCCTCGCCTATATGAACTTTCCCAGCCAGCACAGGGCGAAAATCCATTCGACAAACCCGTTGGAACGTCTCAGCGGCGAAATCAAACGCCGCGCCGATGTCGTCGGCATCTTCCCCAACGAAGGCGCCGTGGTCAGGCTCATCGGTGCCCTGCTGCTGGAGCAAAATGACGAGTGGGCGACCCAGCGCGCCAGATACATGACACTGGAAACAATCGCGCCAATGAGCGATACTACCACCGTCAGCTTGCCGGAGATGGAAGCCTGATAACGCAGCCAATGCTGCTCAGGAGACCGCTCCTACACCACGCGGCGGCACACGATCATCGTGGAAGCTGGGGATTGGCCGTTATGGCTGGGTGATGACGAAGGAGATCCAGGGGAGTTGTTGCGGCCCGCAGGCGATGAGATTCTCAAAGCTTGGCCCGTCAGCCGCCGGGTGAACAGCCCGGCGAATAACAACGCGCAACTGGTGGAGGAGGTACAATCCTGACCGCATTTGGCAAAGACGGGCCGGAAGCGGCCCTTCTGCTATGCGGCGGAAACTGGGAGGAGTAGACGTTCCGTGCTAAAATGGACTCTGTAGATCTGGTGCATGAAAGAATCATCGCTAACACATACGGTCGAGCCAGCTAGGCAATCCGCCCTGAAGCCGCGGCCGGGTGGAGTTGCCATGTTGTGGCGGGGCTTGCGGTTGGCCGCTGGGCCTGTCTGGTGGCTGGTTTATGGCATTTATGGGCGCCTGCTTGAGCGGCAGGTTCGAGCGCTGCCCATGCCTGGCCATATCGGCATCATACTCGACGGAAACCGCCGCCATGCGCGTGAAAGCGGCATGCAGAACCCAAGCGCGATCTACCGCCTAGGTGCGGCCAAGCTCGATGACATTCTGACCTGGAGCGTCGAACTCGGCGTGCATATGGTCACGCTCTGGGTATTTTCACCCGATAATCTGCGCCGACCAGAGGTGGAGATTGGCGGCATTTTTGGCGCTGTCGAGGCCAAGATGCGCGCCCTGGCGGCCGACCCCCGCATTCAACGCCGGGGCGTGCACATCGCTGCCATGGGCCGGCGCGACCTGCTGCCTCCGGCGCTACTCGAAGCCATCGACGCTGCCGAGGCTGCCACACGGGGCAACGACCAAATTACTGTTATCCTTGCCATCGGCTATGGCGGGCGCGAGGAAATCGCCGACGCAGTGCGCGCCCTCCTCGCCGATTGTGCCGCGCAGGGGTTGTCCACGGCTGAGGCGGCCTCCCGCGTCAGCCCGGAATCCATCCGGCGGCATCTCTACCTCGCTGACATGCCGGACCCGGACCTGATCATCCGCACCAGCGGCGAGGTCCGACTTTCAGGCTTCATGCTGTGGCAGAGCGTGCATAGCGAGCTGTATTTCTGCGATGTGAACTGGCCGGCGATGCGCAGGATCGACTATTTGCGCGCCATCCGAGCCTTCCAGCGCCGCGAGCGTCGGTTTGGCGTCTGACGGCAAGCCGTGTAGCCTGCCGTCGTGATGCAAAGCTTTGTCTCGGCCATCATTGCCTTCGCCGCGGCGCATAGCCTGCTTGCTTATGGCCTTGCCTTTCTGCTGGCGGCGGCGGAGGCTTTTCCGGTCGTAGGCGGCGTGGTGCCGGGTACGGCGGTCATCATCGGGCTTGGCGCGCTGGTGCCGGGAGGCGCGCTCGCCATGTGGCCGCTGGTCGGCGCCACCGCCGCCGGGGCGGTCATGGGCGATGGCCTCTCTTACCTGTTCGGGCGCCGTTACAAGCAGCGGGCCGTGGGGCTGTGGCCGCTGTGGGTCAGGCCGGGGCTGCTGGCCTCGGGTGAAGCGTTCTTTGTCTGTCATGGCGGCAAGGCCGTGCTTATAGCCCGATTCATGCCTGCGGATCGGGCGGTGTTTCATTTTCTGCAATCGCTGCGTCTGCCAGTGGTGGATCAGGTCATGGTGGCAATCACCGAACTGGGTGATGCCAGTGTGATCGTACCCGTCACCGTGGCGGTCCTGGCCTGGTTAGCCTGGCAGAGAGCCTGGCGCGCGACGCTTTACGGGGTAGCTTCCGTAGTCGGCGCCAGCGCCTTTGCTCTGCTGCTCAAGGTTACCCTGCACCACTCCAGGCCAGGGGCGCTTTATGACGGATGGAATGCCTACTCCTTCCCGAGCAGCCATGCGGCCGTGAGCACGGCGCTGTTCGGTTTTTTGGTGGTGCTGCTCTGCCGGGAGGTTGGGGCGCGCGCCCGCGTGGCGGTGACGCTCGCCGCCGTCTCATTGGTCAGCGCCATCGCCTTCTCGCGCCTCTATCTCGGCGCGCACTGGCTTTCGGATGTGGTGGCTGGTCTGGCTTTCGGCACGGCGTGGGCCGCGTTGCTCGGCATTGTTTATTTGCAGCATGCTGGGTGCAGCGTGCGGGCTGGCGGGGTAGCGGGGATCAGCCTTGCCGCGCTGCTTGCCGCCGGAAGTCTGCACATCGTCATGGCCCACGCAGATGATATGCGGCGTTACGCGGTACGTCAGCCGGTCGAATCTATGGCCTTGACCGCCTGGCAGGATGGCGGTTGGGCGGCACTGCCGGTCCGGCGGGTCGATCTGTCCGGTGATTATGAGGAGCCGTTCACGATCCAATGGGCCGGGCCGCTCGCGAACCTCAAATCTGCGCTGCTGGCGCGAGCCGGAGCCGTGGGATCTACGCTCGTCGCTGCAATGGCTTTTGCCCAATGCCGCGCCAACCACTCTGCCGGTCTTGCCGCATCTCGATAATGGCCGGGCCGAGGAACTGGTGTTGATCAGGACCGGGGGTGGTGTACCGCCGGATCAGCGGCTCATTCTTCGGCTTTGGCCGTCCTGCGTGGTGCTGTCTGGCAATGCGGCGGCTCAGCCAGTGTGGATCGGGACAGTCACTGCCGAGACGGTTGAACATTTCAAGCCGCTGGCGACGCTCGTCGATGAACGGCCGGATGTGAACGCCGCGCTGGAGGTTCTAAAAGCCGCCCTGCCGGCGGCACGGCTTGAAGGCCGTGCACCGGCTTTGACGGGTCAGGACTGGAACGGGATGGTGATTATCGGCCAGTCTTAGCGGTCAACTCGCACGTTGCACCGCGGGATGCAGCCCCGGACGCTGAGGCAAAATGCGAATGAGCAGGATGATGGCCGCCGTGAGCACCGTTGAGGCCCCGATACGGCTCAGATCCATTCCGCCGAGCGCAAGAGGTTTATCAAGCAGATCGCCCACCGTCGCGCCGAGCGGGCGGGTGAGAATGAACGCCGCCCAGAACAGGGCAACGTGAGAGATGCGTGTGAAATAATACCCCGCCGCCGTCAGGGCGATGGCTGCGCCGAACACCAGTGCGCCGCCGCCAAAGCCGAGGCCGTTTGTGTCCGCCATCCAGTCGCCAAGCGCCGTGCCCAGTGTTTGCGAGAACAGAATGGTGACCCAGTAAAAGGCTTCGGTACGGGGCGTCGCCACAGTGTTCACGGACACGCTGCCCTCTGCCCAGTGCCAGATGGCGAGTGAGGCGCCCAGCAGCAAAATTAAAATCGACGTGCCGCCCGCATAGCCAATGCCGAGCGACCGGTCGGCGAAATCGGCCATGGTCGTGCCAACCGTCGTGGTGGCCACGATGGTCAGCCAGTAGAGATAGCGATTGAAGCGGCTCGTGCGAATTTGCGCGATGACGGCGGCGATGAACACCGCCAGGAAGATTAGTGTGCCCACGGCATAGCCCAGATGCATCGACATGGTTACGGCATCGCCCCCGGTCTCGCCCAGCGTCGTCGCCAGAATTTTGATAATCCAGAATCCCAGAACGATCTCGGGCACTTTGGTCAGGCCCTGTTTCAAGGTGTCAGTCATTCTTTTGCCTCTCTGTGCGTGAAACGCCCGCCCCATTGCACGTGGGGCGGGCAGATTAAGACGGATGGAAGGATCAGTCGGCGTTCGGGCCCTCGACGCTGTTCTCCAGCACCGCGCCGGTCACGGCATCGATGCCGACTTCATACGTGACCGCGCCGGCCTTGATGTCGAAAGAGTAGCGCAGCCCGCTTCCGCCGGGCTCTTTCTCCTGCTCCTTGTCGGCCACCGTTCCGGGCTGCGTTTTCAGGGCGGTGGCCTGCGCGGCGTCGAGGCTGATCTTGGCGCCGCCAGCCAGATCCTGGCCGGTATAGGCAAGGGCAGGGGCAGCGAACGCGGCCAGAATCGCCATTGCGCCAAGGGTGCGGACGGGACGTGAAAACTTCATGCTCATTCTCCAGATACGGTTTCAACCAAAGCGCCGGGCTTAGCGCCGGACGCCTGGGACCTGTTATGCCGGAGCAGACTTAGGGGAGACTTAGGCCGGCGGGCCTGGCATTGTTACGCGCGCCAGCACACCGCTTGCGCCATCGGCGCGGTTGCACACCTCAAGGCCGAAGCCGTGGCGCTCGGCGATGCGGCGGGCGATGGCAAGGCCCAGCCCCGAACCCTCCGCCGCATTTGGGGCGGCGCGGTAGAACCGTTCGAACAGATGGGCATGCGCCCCCCCGGGCAGGCCTGGGCCAGTATCCAGCACTTCAGCCGAAAAACCCGCGTCAGTATGCAGAAGTGTGACATCCACCTTGCCGCCCGCCGGGGTGTAGGTGAGCGCATTCTCGATCAGATTGGCGAATAATGTACGTATCTCATCCTCATCTCCACGGATTATTGCAGGCGGGAGGATGGCCGCGCCGAGATCAATGCCCTTGCGGCTGGAGAGTGGCGCCTGGTCCGCCACGCAATCCAGCAGCAGCGCGGCGGCATCGAACATGGCGCAAGGCGGTGGCACTGGCTCATCGAGCCGGGCCAGACGCAGAAGCTGATCAACCAGTGCTCCCGCCCGCCGTGCCGCCGCCGCCAGCGCCTCCAGACGCGGGCGCTGGCTTGCGTCAGGTGCATCGGCGCCGAGATTACCGATCTCGATCTGCATGGCAGAGAGCGGCGTGCGCAAAGTATGCGCGGCATCGGCCAGAAACCGCTTCTGCGCGGCCAGGGCGGCGTTCAAGCGCAGGATCAGCCCGTTCATACCCTCCACCAGCGGCGCCAATTCGGCGGGCACATCCGCGAGCGGCAACGGATCGGTGGCCATGGCGCCACGTGTGGCGAGGTCATGGGCCAGGCCATCCAGCCGCCGCAGCGTGCGGTGCAGTGCCAGCCCGACCACCAGCCAGGAAAGCGGGATCAGCAGCAGCACGGGCAGCGCCGCCCCTAGCGCGGCATTGCCTGCAATCTCGTCGCGGACGGTCATGCGTTGCGCCACCTGTACCGCCTGGTTCTGGCCGCGCAGCGTGTAGACGCGCCATGCCTCGCCGCCCGTATCGGTATTGGCAAAACCGGATTTGGGTTGGAGCGGAATATTCGTGCCGGAGAGCGATTGATGCACCAGATGCCCGGCCGCGTCCCAGATGGTGACGGCGAAACTGTCTTCCGGGTCCTGGTCGGGAGCTGCGGGTGCATTGACGGCGGCCATTCCGGGGCCCGCGTTCAGCGCGATTTGGCGGAGTTGGCCGTCGAGAAATACCGCCGTCTCATTCTCGCTGTAGCGGTAGTGTTGATTTCCACTGAGATCTGACCCGAGATTTTCATCGAGAACTGACCCGGGTT
>DAOMCN010000114.1:0-6639 GCA_035427885.1 Acidocella sp.
TATCCGCCCGAGCACCAAGGCACGGCGCTCGGCCTGGCCGGGGCTGGAAATTTTGGGACGGTCATCGCAGCGCTTATTGCGCCGGGATTGGGGCTGGCGTTCGGCTGGGTAAATGTCTTTGGCATGGCCGCGTTGTGGATGATCGCCGTGCTCGTACTGTTCATATTGCTCGCTAAGGATGCGCCTGTGCAGCCAAAGAAGCAGGCGCTGGCGGGGTATCTTAAAGTCTTGGGGTTTGCCGATACCTGGTGGTTCATGCTGTTCTACGCTGTGACCTTTGGCGGTTTCGTCGGGCTGGCTTCCTCGCTCAGCATTTATTTCCACGCGCAGTATGGGCTGGCCCCCATACAGGCGGGCTATGCGGTTGCGGCCTGCGTCTTCACCGGATCGATGTTCCGCCCGGTTGGCGGTTGGTTGGCGGATAAGGTTGGCGGGATCACCGCGCTCTCGGTGCTCTATGTTATCGCCGCGTTCATGCTGATCCTGATCAGCATCGGCTTGCCGACGCTGACCATGGCGCTGGCCGCCTTTGTTATGGCGATGCTGGCCTTGGGCACTGGCAACGGCGCGGTGTTCCAGCTGGTGCCTGTGCGCTTTGGCCGTGAGATCGGCGTGATGACCGGGCTGGTTGGCTGCGCTGGGGGGATTGGTGGGTTCTATCTCGCCTCCTCGCTCGGCTATTCCAAACAATGGACCGGCTCCTACCAGGACGGCTTCCTAATCTTCGCCGGTCTCGCGCTGGTCGCCTTCATCGGCATCAATGTCGTCAAGAAGCACTGGCGCGCCAGCTTCTCGCGCGGGCTGACCGAAATGGACAAGGTCCGTATCTGACCCGCCGCCGCCAGCAGGGGGCGCGATCCCCCCGCGGCACTTCACGATGAAGCCTGCGATTTTTAGACATTTTACCAAGGAACAAGGCAGATGAACAGCATGACCGGAATACGCAAGAAACTGGTGGTGGTCGGCAACGGCATGGCCGGGATGCGGACCGTTGAGGAAATCCTCCGGCGCGCGCCGGGCATGTTCGACATCACCGTATTCGGCGCGGAGGCGCAGCCGAATTACGACCGTATCATGCTCTCGCCGCTACTGGCTGGGGACAAGACGTTCGAGCAGATCGTGCTCAATAGTCTGGAATGGTATGCCGAACACTATATCCAGCTGATCGCAGGAGAGGCTGTAACCGAGATCGACCGCGCGCACCGTACGGTCACCGGCGCGAAGGGGACGGTGGCGGATTACGATATTTTGCTGCTGGCTACTGGGTCAAACCCATTCGTGCTGCCCTTGCCCGGCACGGCGCGGCCCGGGGTGATGACGTTCCGATCTGTTGCGGATGTCGAGCAGATGCTGACCATCGCGGCGCCGCATAAGCGCGCGGTGGTGATCGGCGGCGGTCTGCTGGGGCTGGAAGCCGCGCACGGGCTAAACCTGCGCGGCATGGCGGTCAGCGTTGTGCATCTGATGCCCACGCTGATGGAACGCCAGCTCGACGCCTCTGCCGCGCATCTGCTGGAGCGCAATCTCACCGAGCGCGGCATGGCCATCTATACCTGCGCGGATACGCAATCCTTCGATGGCGAGGGCGAGGATGGGCCGGTTCATGGCGTTATACTCAAAGACGGCAGGCGCATTGCCGCCGATCTGGTGGTGATGGCCGTGGGTATCCGTCCGAACGTCAATCTTGCGAAATCCGCAGGCATTGCCTGCGGCCGTGGCGTGCTAGTGGACGATGCGATGCGCACGTGCGATCCGGCGATCTTCGCTATCGGCGAATGTGTCGAGCACAATAAGCAATGCTACGGCCTCGTGGCGCCGATATGGGATATGGCCAAGGTTGCGGCGGATCATATCTGCGGCGTTGCGCAGAGCGGCTTTGTGCCGGCGGCGGCGGGTACGCGGCTCAAGGTCTCGGGGATCGAAATGTTCTCCGCAGGCATGTTCATGGGCGATGAAACGACCGAGGATATTTTGCTGCGCGATGCCGGGCGCGGTGTTTACAAGCGGCTCGTCTTGCGCGGCGACAGATTGGTCGGCGCGGTGTGTTTCGGCGACACGCGCGATGCCGGGTGGTATTTCCAGCTCTTGAAGGATGGCGAGGTGCTCGGGGAACTTCGCGAGACGATGATATCCGGCCCGGCAAGCGTCTCCAGCGATCCGAACAAGACGCTGACAATGATGCCCGGTCATGCGGAGATCTGCGGCTGTAATGGCGTGAGCAAATCCACCATCTGCAATGCGATTGAAGCGTTTGAGCTGTGCAGCGTGGATGATGTGCGCGCGAAGACCAAGGCTTCTGCGTCCTGCGGGTCTTGCACGGGGCTGGTCGAGGGGCTGCTGAAACTCTCGCTTGGAGATAAATTTGCCCCCGATGCGGTCAAGCCGATGTGCAAATGCACCAGCAACGGACATGACGAGGTGCGCCGCCGGATTAAAGGCGGGGGGCTAAAAACTATGCACGCTGTGATGCAGGCGCTGGAGTGGCGTACGGCAGACGGCTGCGCGTCCTGCCGCCCGGCGCTGAATTTTTATCTCCTGTCTGCCTGGCCTGGAGAATATGTGGATGATGCGCAGTCGCGCTTCGTTAATGAGCGCGTCCATGCGAATATCCAGAAGGACGGTACATATTCCGTGGTTCCGCGCATGTGGGGCGGAACCACCACGGCGGGCGAGCTGCGCGCGATCGCCGATGTGGTGGATAAGTTTAACATCCCCGCCGTGAAGGTGACCGGCGGTCAGCGCATCGACATGCTCGGTGTGAAGAAGGAGGATCTGCGCGCCGTATGGGAGGATCTGAACGCCGCCGGGCTGGTCTCGGGCCATGCCTATGGCAAGGCGCTGCGCACGGTCAAAACCTGCGTCGGATCGCAATGGTGCCGCTTTGGCGTACAAGATTCGACCGCGATGGGTGTGGCGCTGGAGAAGGCCACCTGGGGTTCGTGGCATCCGCATAAGGTCAAGCTTGCCGTCTCTGGTTGCCCGCGCAACTGCGCGGAGGCGACAATCAAGGATTTTGGGGTGATCGCGACCGAGGCGGGGTGGGATCTGCATGTCGGCGGCAATGGTGGCATCAAGCTGCGCGGTACGGAGCTGCTCTGCAAGGTCACGAGCGAGGAGGAGGTAATAGAATATGCCTGCGCTTTCCTGCAACTTTACCGGATGGAAGCGCGTTACCTGGAGCGCACCGCGCCTTGGATCGAGCGTGTTGAGTTGAAATACGTGCAGGAGAAGATCGTCGATAACGCGGAGCTGCGGCGCGCCCTATTCGAGGATTTTCTCTACGCGCAGAAATTCACGCAGACCGACCCTTGGGCGCAGGAAGCGGCGAGCGAGGTTCTGGGCAGAAAATACAGTGCAATGGCGGAGTTGGTGTGATGGATGGAAATTTTGCAAACCAGCAATTCGTGGATATCGGCGCGTTGGAGGAAATTCCCCGCCTCGGCGCGCGCAGCGTTAAAACCACCAGTGGCGATATCGGGGTCTTTCGTACTGCCGATGACCAGGTCTTCGCGTTGCGCGATCACTGCCCGCATAAGCAGGGGCCGCTGACCCAGGGCATTGTGCATGGAACCTCCGTCACCTGTCCATTGCATGGCTGGGTGATCTCTCTGGCCACTGGCCAGGCGCAGGGGTTGGATTCCGGCTGCACGCCGCGTTTTGCCGCGAAGGTGGAACATGGCCGCGTGCTGCTTGCCTTCGGCCCCGCCGCCTGAACTCGAAAACTTACCCCGGAGCAACGGTTATGACCCATGTGTTTCTGGTAGGCGCTGGCCCTGGCGACCCTGAGCTGCTCACCCTTAAAGCCGCGCGGCTGCTGCAATCGGCGGATACGGTGCTTTATGATAGCCTGGTTGATCCCGGGGTTCTCGCCCTCGCCGGGTCGGGCACGCGGCGGATCGATGTCGGCAAACGCTGCGGCCGGCATTCCGCCTCCCAGGCCGAGATCTGCCGCCTGCTGGTGGCCGAGGCGCGGAGCGGGCGGCGGGTGGTGCGCCTGAAAGGGGGCGATCCGATGATCTTTGGCCGCGCCACCGAGGAGATGGACGCGCTGCGCGATCAGGGGATCGCCTTCGAGGTTGTCCCCGGCGTCACCGCCGCGACCGCCGTCGCCGCCGGGCTGCAACGCTCCCTAACCCGGCGCGGCACGGCGCGCTCGTTGCATTTTCTGACGGGCCACGGCGCACAGGGAGGTTTGCCTGCGCATGATTGGGTGTCGCTGACCAAATCCGGCGGCACGCTCGTCGTCTATATGGGCGGCGAGACTCTGGCGGGGCTGGCGACGCATTTCATCGAGGCTGGGATGCCGACAGATATGCCCGCAATCCTGATTGAAAATGCCAGCCTGCCCGATCAGCGCGCCTTGCGCGCGACCATCTCCATCTTGCCGCGCCTGCATGGGGCACGCGCGGCCAGCGGGCCGGTACTCATCCTCATCGGCAAAGCGCTCGGCGAGCCTCAGGAGGTTGGCGAACTTCAAGCCCTGCTGCACGCGGCATATTGAGCCTCATCCTGCCGCGCGATTATCTGTTTTTATACCCTTTGGGGAATGCCTATGTCTGCTGAAAGAACCGCTGAAAAAACCTCTGTGAAAACGGTTTGTCCCTATTGCGGGGTCGGGTGCGGCATGGTCCTTCATGTTGAGGATGGCCGCGTTGCTAAGGTTTCTGGGGATAAGGCGCATCCGGCGAATTTTGGCCGGCTTTGTCCGAAAGGACTGAGCAGCGCGCAGGTTCTCTCTCATGCGGGACGTCTCGAACAGGCCTATCTGCGCCCCGACCGCCAGGGCAGCCAGATGCCTGTGCCGATCGAGACCGCGATTGCCGAGACGGCGCGGCGGCTGCGCGCCATTCTCGATAGGCACGGGCCGGACGCTGTTGCTTTCTATGTTTCCGGGCAGATGTCTCTGGAGGCACAATATCTCATTAACAAACTCGCTAAGGGTTTTGTTGGCACCAACAACATCGACTCCAACTCGCGCCTGTGCATGTCGAGCGCTGCGAGCGGCTACAAACTTTCCCTCGGCGCCGATGGACCGCCAGGCTCTTATCAGGATTTCGAAAAGGCGGATCTTTTTTTTGTCGCCGGCGCGAATATGGCTGACTGCCATCCGATTCTGTTTTTGCGTCTGTTGGACAGGAAAAAATCCAACGCGAAGCTAATTGTTGTCGATCCGCGCCGTACCGCCACCGCAGAGAAGGCTGACCTGTTCTTACAGATCAAGCCCGGCACCGATCTCGCTCTGCTCAATGGCCTGCTCCACCTGCTGGTTGCCAATGGTGCGATCGACCGGGAATTCATTGCGCAATTCACCGAAGGCTGGGAAGCGATGCCGGAGTTTCTGCAAGATTATCCACCCGGGCACGTCGCGGAGATCACCGGGCTTAGCGAGGGCGATATTCGCCTGGCGGCGCAATGGATCGGCGAAGCGGGCAACTGGATGAGTTGCTGGACGATGGGGCTGAACCAAAGCACGCACGGCACCTGGAACAGCAATGCCATCTGCAATCTCCACCTGGCCACTGGCGCGATCTGCCGCCCTGGGAGCGGGCCTTTTTCACTGACCGGGCAACCCAACGCGATGGGCGGGCGCGAGGTTGGCTATCTCAGCCACGGCCTACCCGGCCAGCGGGTAGTGATGAACGGTGCGGACCGGCGCTTTATCGAGACGCTCTGGGGCGTTGCACCGGGCAGCATCCGCGCCGAGCCTGGGGCTAATACCCTCAGCATGTTCAACCAAATGCAATCGGGCGAGATCAAAGCCGTCTGGATTATTTGCACGAACCCGGTTGCCACCGTGCCCAACCGGCAAAACGTCATTGCCGGACTCAAGGCGGCGGAGCTGGTAATTACCCAGGACGCCTTTTTGGATACTGAGAGCAATATCTACGCCGATGTCATGCTCCCCGGTGCGCTCTGGGCTGAAGCGAGCGGCGTGATGGTAAACTCCGAACGCAATCTTACCCTGATGAACAAGGCGGTGGAGCCGCCGGGTGAGAGCCGGGCGGATTGGCAGATCATCGCGCAGGTGGCGTGTACGATGGGGTTTTCGGCAGGATTTTCCTATGCCAGCGCCGTGGAGATCTTCGATGAGATACGCCAATGCTGGAATCCTGACACGGGGTACGATCTTCGCGGCGCTTCGCATGAATGCCTGCGAAATGGCCCGCTGCAATGGCCCTGCCCGCCCGGCGCGACCCAGGAGAGGAACCCGCTGCGCTATCTGAACACCGGGGAAAGCCAGACGCTGCGGCGGTCCGAGGATGGCGGCGTGCCGCGCCTGAATTTCCCCACTGTGAGCGGCAAGGCGCGGTTTTTTCCGCGCCCTGCACTGCTGCCCGCCGAACTGCCCAACGAGGCTTTTCCCCTCATCCTCAACACCGGGCGGCTCGCGCATCAGTGGCATACGATGACGAAAACCGGCAAAATTCAGGCGTTGAACAGGCTCAGTCCTAGGCCGTTTGTTGAAATCCATCCCGAGGACGCCAAGGCTCTCGGGGTGACGGACAAAGACCTGGTTGAGATTCGCTCGCGGCGCGACAGAGCTGTTCTCCCCGTGGCGATTACCTTGCGCGTGCTGCCCGGCTGCTGTTTCGCGCCGTTTCACTGGAACGATATTTTTGGCGATGACCTGGCCATCAA
>DAOMCN010000115.1:0-2802 GCA_035427885.1 Acidocella sp.
GGAGCGCCGCGAAAGGGGGTTATAGCGCCCGCCGGTTCAGAGTCAACGATGATTGATCAAATTTTCGTGATCAATCGCGTTCGCCGGGCGGTGAGACACCGACGCTACGCAGCACGGCCTCGATCTGCGCCTCGACCTCGTTCATCTCCGCCATGCCGTCGACGGTGCGCAGCCTACCTTTGGACCGATAGTACGGCAGGATCGGCGCGGTTTGCGCGTTGTACGCCTCCAGCCGCGCGTGCACCGTCTCTGCCTTGTCATCCGGCCGGCGGATGAACTCCGTGCTGCCGCAGACGTCGCAGACACCAGGATGCTTCGGCTGCTTGAAGCTGTCGTGATAGCCGGCGCCGCATTTCGCGCAGCTGAACCGGCCGCTGATCCGCTCCACCAACACCTTCTCATCGACCTTCAGCTCGATGACGGCGTCGAGGTCGACCTTGGTATCGTGCAGCAGCGCATCCAGCGCTTCGGCCTGCGGCACGGTGCGGGGAAAGCCGTCCAGGATGAATCCGTTCGCGCAGTCGGGCCTCGCGATGCGCTCGCCAATCATACGAATAATGAGATCGTCCGATACGAGCTTCCCCGAATCCATGACGCTCTTAGCTTCCAGCCCGATCGGGGATTCCGCCTTCACCTCAGCGCGCAGCATGTCCCCCGTTGAAATCTGGGCGACCCGATAGCGCGTCTCCAGAAGTTTAGACTGCGTACCCTTGCCGGCCCCAGGCGGGCCGAGCAGAATCAGTTCCACGTCTCGCTCCCTATTTGCGGTTCTTCCCGCGGTTCTTGCGTATTAGGCCTTCATATTGATGCGCCAGCAAGTGCGACTGGATTTGGGCAACTGTATCCATGGTCACCGACACGATGACGAGCAATGAGGTTCCGCCGAAATAAAATGGTAAACTGTAATTGCTCAGAACGAATTCCGGCAATAGGCAGACAATGGTCAAATAGGCCGCACCGATCGTGGTCAGCCGGGTCAACACCGTGTCGAAGTATTTGGCGGTATTCGCCCCAGGCCGAATTCCAGGGATGAAACCGCCATATTTCTTCAGATTATCGGCCGTCTCCTCCGGATTGAACACGACCGCTGTGTAGAAGTAGGAGAAGAAGATGATCAGCGCGGCGAATAGGATCATGTAGCCCGGTTGGCCGTGGCTAAGCTGGTGGGCAGCGGCCTGCAGCCAGCCAGGCCCGCCGCGCGAGAAGCCGACGATGGTTGCAGGGATCAGGAGCAGGGAGCTGGCGAAGATCGGCGGAATGACGCCCGAGGTGTTGATCTTGAGCGGCATATGGGTAGCATCCCCGCCGAACATTTTTTGGCCCACCTGGCGCTTAGGATACTGCACCAAAATCCGGCGCTGCGCCCGTTCCATGAACACGACAAACGCAATGACCAGCAGGCCGATGACGAAAAATGCGATGATGAACAGTGTCGAGAGCGCGCCGGTCGAGCCGAGTTCCAGGATATTTGCAATCGCGAGCGGCATGTTGGCGACGATGCCGGCAAAAATGATCAGGCTGACGCCGTTGCCGATACCGCGTGAGGTGATCTGCTCGCCAAGCCACATCAAAAAGACCGTCCCGCCGACCAGCGTGACGACGCAGGTAAAGGTGAACATCACGCCAGGGTCGATCACCGCCGGCCCAAGCGTGGTTTTCATCGCGGCCAAGCCCACCGAAATGCCATAGGCCTGCACCGCCGCGATCAGCACGGTCAAATAGCGCGTATACTGCGTGATTTTCTGGCGCCCCGAATCCCCCTCTTTCTTCAGCGCCTCGAGCGCCGGAATTGCCGCCGTCATCAGCTGAATGATGATGCTGGCGCTGATATAAGGCATCACGTTGAGTGCGAAAATCGTCATCCGGCCAAGCGCGCCGCCGGTGAACATGTTGAACATGCCAAGGATGCCGCCGCCGTTCTGCGTCATCTGATGCGCCATCACCGTCGCATCGATACCCGGGACCGGGATATACGTCCCCAGACGGAACACGATGAGCGCGCCTAGCGTAAACCAGATCCGCTTCTTCAAATCCGTGGCCTTGCTGAACGCGCCAAGGTTCAGGTTTGCTGCCATCTGTTCTGCGGCCGATGCCATGATCTATCCTTCTACTCGCAAAAACGGCGCTTGTCCGTCAGCATTTCGCCACGGCCAAGCGCCGAACTTGGGCGCTATTGTGCCGGAGTTTCTCCGGCGTAGGCAAGAGGCGCTTAGGCGGCTTCCACCGCAGCCTTCGCGACCAACGTCTTCACGCTGCCACCGGCCTGCTCGACCGCGGCAACCGCCGCCGCAGAAGCGCCGGAGACCTCGATCGTCACAGCCCGGGTGATCGCACCCTTCGCCAAAAGCCGCACGCCGGCAACCTTGCCAAGGCGCACGACGCCTGCCGCTGCCAACGTCGCCTCGGTAATCGGCTGCGCTGCGTCGAGCTTGCCGGATTCAAAAGCCGACTCCAGCGTCGACAGGTTGAGCGGCGCGTATTCCTTGCGGTTCACATTAGTGAAGCCGCGCTTCGGCAGCCGGCGATAGATCGGCAGCTGACCACCCTCGAAGCCGTTCAGCGCCACGCCCTCACGCGCCTTCTGGCCCTTGACACCCTTGCCGGAGGTCTTGCCCTTGCCGGAGCCGATGCCGCGGCCAAGCCGCTTGGACTTCAGCCGCGCGCCAGGATTGTCGCGAATTTCATTCAGTTTCATCACACGAACCTTTCCCAGAGCGGCGTTACGCCAGCTCCTCCACCTTGAGCAGGTGCGCAACCTTGCGCACCATGCCGCGAATCGCCGGGGTGTCATCCAGCTCCCGG
>DAOMCN010000115.1:2812-6631 GCA_035427885.1 Acidocella sp.
CGGAGCCGATGCCGCGGCCAAGCCGCTTGGACTTCAGACGCGCGCCGGGATTGTCGCGAATTTCATTAAGTTTCATGATCAACCTGGCTTACGCCAGCTCCTCCACCTTCAGCAGATGCGCAACCTTGCGCACCATGCCGCGAATCGCCGGGGTGTCATCCAGCTCCCGGCTCTTGCTGATCTTGTTGAGCCCGAGCCCGATCAACGTCGCCTGCTGGCCCGGCTTCTGGCCGTTGCCTGAGGAGATCTGGGTGACGCGGATTTTCTTCTCAGACATCGGCGGCCTCCACCGGAACTTCCTTGGCCGAGGTACCGTAGAGATCGGCGACCTTCTTGCCGCGGCGCGACGCGACCAGACGCGGGCTGGTCACCCCGGCCAGGGCGGCGAATGTCGCCTTGACCATGTTATGCGGATTACGGCTGCCGAGCGACTTCGCGACCACGTCGCCAATGCCCAACGTCTCGAACACCGCGCGAAGCGGACCGCCGGCGATGATTCCGGTACCTGCCGGGGCTGCCCGGATCACGACATCGCCGGCGCCGAACTGGCCGCGAATGTCGTGGTGCAGCGTACGGCCTTCCTTCATCGGCACGCGGATCATCGTCTTCTTGGCGCGCTCGGTCGCCTTGCGGATCGCCTCGGGCACCTCACGCGCCTTGCCGGCGCCATAGCCAACGCGCCCCTTCTGGTCGCCGACGACGACGAGGGCTGCAAAAGCAAACCGACGGCCGCCCTTTACCACCTTCGCGACGCGGTTGATCGTGACCAGCTTGTCGACCAGCTCATCACCGGTCTCGCGGTCGCGCTCGCGCTCCCGGTTCCGGCCGCCGCCTTCACGTGCTTCACGTGCCATGCCAAATGCTCCTAGAAGTCCAGGCCGCCCTCGCGGGCCGCCTCTGCCAGGGCTTTCACCCGGCCATGATAAAGATAAGACCCGCGATCGAACACGACCGCGACCACGCCGGCTGCCTTCGAGCGCTCGGCGATGAGCTTTCCGACGGCGCTCGCCGCGTCCTTGTCGGCGCCAGTGCGGAGGCTGGTCTTCAGATCCTTGTCCAGCGTCGACGCAGCGGCGACCGTGCGGCCAGCCTCGTCGTCGATCACCTGAGCGTAAATGTGCTTGCCGGACCGGAAGACCGAGAGGCGCGGCCGACCGGAGGATTTCTGCCGGAGCTGGTAACGCAGCCGCTGGCGGCGGCGGATCTGCAGCGAAAGATTTGTCGTCATTACTTCTTCTTACCCTCTTTCCGGCGGATCGCCTCGCCTTCGAACTTCACCCCCTTGCCCTTATAAGGCTCGGGCGGACGATAGGCGCGCAGCTCGGCGCAGACCTGACCAACCTGGCGCTTGTCGACACCCTCCACCTTGATCAAGGTCGGGCGCTCACAGGAAACCTTAATGCCCGCCGGGATCTCGTAGACGATGTCATGCGAGAAACCGAGATTGACGACCAAGTTCTGGCCCTGCACGGCGGCGCGATAGCCGGTACCGGTGATCTCCAAGGTCTTCGAATAGCCAACCGAAACCCCCTTCACCATATTCGCGATATTGGCGCGGGTGGTACCCCACATCATGCGGGAAGCGGCTTCCTTAGTCTTCGGCGCAACCGAAATCTTGTTTCCGTCGATCGTGGCCTCGACCTTATCGGTAAGAGCCAACTTCAGTTCGCCGAGCTTGCCCTTGGCCGTCAGAATATTGCCGGCGATGGCCAGCGTGACTCCTGCGGGGACCTCGACGGGATATTTGCCAACGCGTGACATCTGCGTCTCCCTTAAAACACGCGGCAGAGAACTTCGCCGCCAACATTGGCAGCGCGGGCCTCAACATCGCTCATCACGCCGCGCGGCGTAGAGAGGATGGAAACGCCCAGTCCGGAATATACCCGCGGCAGTTCCTTGATCTTGGAGTACACGCGCCGTCCCGGGCGGGACACGCGGTTGATCTCCTTGATCACTGGCTGGCCTTCGCTGTATTTCAGCTCAATGCGCAGCTGCGCAATACCGGGGCGCACCTCCTCGCGGGTAAAACCACGGATAAATCCCTCGCGCTTCAACACATCGAGCACATTGGCGCGCAGGTTAGAGGCCGGGGCGACACACATCGTCAAGCGCGCATGCTGCGCGTTGCGGATACGGGTGAGCATATCACCCAGCGGATCGGACATCGACATGGTTGTGTTGCCCTTCCTTACCAGCTTGCCTTGACGACACCGGGGATCTGCCCGGCGCTTGCGAGATCGCGGAACGCAATTCGGCAAAGCTTAAATTTGCGATAGTTGCCACGGCTACGCCCCGTCAATTCGCAGCGCAGACGCACCCGCACCTTCGCGCCGTTGCGCGGCAGCTGCGCCAGCTTGATACTGGCTTCAAAGCGATCTTCAACCGGCAGAGAACGATCCATAATCGTCTCCTTCAACGCGGTACGCTTACCCTTGTCACGGGCCGCCATGCGCTCGCGCTTACCATTCCGGTTTACCTGCGATGTTTTAGCCATTTACTGCAACCCCTCCGGAACCTGCCGGACAACCCCGGCCGTTTTCCAAAATTTTAAAAACCAGACGTTCACTTCGCGAACGGTAGATTGAAACCCTTGAGCAGCGCCTTCGCCTCGGCATCCGTCTTCGCGGTGGTCACAAAGATGATGTCCATACCCCGGATCGCGTCGACCTTGTCGTAAACGATTTCCGGGAAGATGATCTGCTCTTTGAGGCCCATGGCGAAGTTGCCCCGGCCATCGAAGCCCTTGCCGCCCGGGATGCCGCGGAAATCGCGCACGCGCGGCAGCGCGATCGTCACCAACCTGTCCAAGAACTCATACATTTTCGCCTTGCGAAGCGTGACCTTCGCACCGATCGGCAGGCCGGCACGGATCTTAAAGCCGGCGATCGCCTTCTTGGCGACCGTCTTCACCGGCTTTTGGCCGGAAATCAGCGCGAGCTCGGCGACGGCGGCATCAAGCTTCTTCTGATCGGCAGCGGCTTCGCCGACGCCCATATTGATCACAATCTTCTCGAGCACCGGCACTTCGAACGGGTTCTTGTAGCCGAATTCCTTCAGCATCTGCTCGCGCACAACGTCCCGGTAGTGGGACTGCATCCGCGGCAGGGTTTTTGTCTCAGTCATTGCGGCCTCCTCAGCCATCAATCGCAGCGCCGCTCTTGCGCGCGACGCGAACTTTGCGGCCACCGTCCAGCACGCGGAACCCAACTTTCGTCGGCTTGTCCGTGCTCGGATCGATCAACGCGAGATTGGACAGGTGCACCGCGGCTTCACGTTCGATGATGCCGCCGGGCTGGCCCATGCCTTTCGGCTTGGTGTGCAGCTTGGCGATCGCGATGCCCTGGACGACAGCGCGCTCATCCTGCGGCAGCACGCGCAGCACTTCGCCGCGCCGGCCTTTGGAAGCGCCGGAAATCACCAGAACCTTGTCACCTTTTTTAATACGCGCGGCCATGACTAGAGCACCTCCGGCGCAAGGCTGATGATCTTCATGAAGCGGCGGGCACGCAGCTCGCGCACCACCGGCCCAAAGATACGCGTGCCGATCGGCTCCATCTGCTTGTTGATCAGCACGGCCGCGTTGCGGTCGAAGCGGATCGCGCTGCCGTCCGGGCGGCGCACCGCGAACGCGGTGCGGACCACGACAGCCTGATGCACATCGCCCTTTTTGACCTTGCCGCGGGGGATCGCGTCCTTCACCGAAACGACGATCACATCGCCGACGGAAGCGGTCTTGCGCTTGGAGCCGCCGAGCACCTTGATGCACTGCACGCGGCGCGCACCGGAATTGTCAGCCACATCGAGGTTCGACTCTACGAT
>DAOMCN010000116.1:0-6627 GCA_035427885.1 Acidocella sp.
GCGCCGCCCGCGCGGATGCGCTCGGCCAGCGTGCCTTGCGGGTTGAATTCGATCTCCAACTCACCTGCAAGATATTGGTTGGCGAAGGTCTGATTCTCGCCAACATAAGACGAGATCATCTTCTTCACCTGTCTCGTTTCCAGCAAAATCCCAAGGCCCGCACCATCAATCCCCGCGTTATTGGAGACGATGGTGAGGTTGGAAACGCCGGATTCACGGATTGCTTCGATCAGCACGGCAGGAATGCCGCACAGGCCGAAACCGCCCGCCATGATCATCATCCCGTCTTTGAGCACGCCAGCCAGCGCGGCTGTGGCATCGGGAAATAGTTTAGACTTAGCCATTGGGTCTCCCTTGGTGATTTTTGCCTGTGTTTAGAGCATGATCGCTTTAGGCGCGATCATGCTCTGGTTTTTTTTACGGAGGGCGATTGACGTTTTCGGCCCGCTCAGCTCAGCGAACCTCAAACGATCGCGCTCTGGTGGTTCAGCGTTCGACGCACATGGCAACGCCCATGCCGCCGCCGATGCACAGCGTCGCGAGGCCTTTTTTGGCGTCACGGCGGCCCATCTCGAAGAGCAGCGTGGTCAGGATGCGCGCGCCCGAAGCGCCGATCGGATGGCCGATCGCGATCGCCCCACCGTTGACGTTGACCTTCGCCGGGTCGAGACCGAGTTCCTGGTTCACCGCGCAGGCCTGCGCCGCGAAAGCCTCGTTGGCCTCGATCAGGTCTAGATCGTCCACTTTCCAGCCCGCGCGCGCCAGCGCCTTTTGCGAGGAGGGGATCGGCCCGGAGCCCATCAGCGCGGGGTCGACGCCCGCCGTGGCGAAGCTCGCGATGCGCGCCAGCGGGGTAAGGCCGCGCCGGGCGGCTTCCGCGGCGCTCATCACCACCAGCGCCACGCCGCCATCGTTAATGCCCGAGGCGTTGCCCGCGGTGACCGTGCCTTCCTTGGTGAAGGCCGGACGCAGCTTGGCCAGACCCTCCGCGTTGGTGCCGGGCTTGATGTATTCGTCCTGGTCCACCACGACATCACCCTTGCGCGTGGTCAGGGTAACGGCGGTGATCTCGTCCTTGAACTTGCCCGCGGCCTGCGCGGCGGCGGCTTTGGTCTGCGAGGCGAGGGCCAGCGCGTCCTGAGCGTCGCGCGTGATCTGCCAGTGCTTGGCCACGTTCTCGGCGGTGATGCCCATGTGGTAGCCGTTGAAGGCGTCCCACAGACCGTCGCGGATCATGGTGTCGATAAAGCTGACATCGCCCATCTTGACGCCGCCGCGCAGGTAGGCGGCGTGGGTCGAGAGGCTCATGCTCTCCTGACCGCCCGCGATGACGATGTTGGACTCACCCGAGAGGATCTGCTGTGCGGCGAGGGCCACGGCGCGCAGGCCCGAGCCGCAGACCTGGTTGATACCGAACGCGGTCTTGGAATCCGGGATCCCGGCGGCCCGCGCGGCTTGGCGGGCGGGATTCTGGCCTTGAGCGGCGGTCAACACCTGGCCGAGAATGGCTTCGTCGATGTCTTCAGGCGAGAGGCTGGCGCGCTCGATGGCTGCTTTCATTGCGGCGGCACCCAGGATATGGGCCGGTGTGTTGCCGAAAACGCCGTTGAAGCTGCCTACGGCGGTACGGGCCGCTGATACGATAACGATGTCGCTCATGACTGGTTTTCCCCTTTTGTGATATTGGACCGGCAAGACTTAAGGTGCATCATAAACCGTGCAGCCAATCCGTAAATGGCTGCCAAAGCGCTGATTTCGCCTGGGTTCCAGCGACCATCCCGATATGCCCGGCTCGCGGCTCGATGACCGTGGCCTTGGGTAATTTGGCCGCCAGGGCCTGCGCGGAGGCGGAGGGGACGAGGCGATCCTTGGCCGGAATGGCGCAGAAGGCTGGAATTTCGAGCCGGGACGGATCAACCGCGAGCCCGGCGACGCGCCAGGCGCCGTTCGCGGGGGTGTTCTCGCCGTACCAACCGCTCAGCGCCTCGCGCGCGACCGGGGCGGCGAGAGGGACGCCGTCGGCCAGCCAATCCTCCATCGCGACAAAGCGGCGCGCGCGGGCGAGGCTCTTATCCTGCCCGGCAAAATCGCGGTATTTATCACCAACGCCCATCGGGTCGATCATGGTGAACAGCGTGTTCAGGGCGTCGATCGGCAAGGTGCCGGAAAAGCGTAGCAGGGCTTCCATCATTGGCACCGTCTCGGCGACGCGCTTCGCGCCTTGGGGGTCGGCGGCGTGAAAATCCCACGGCGTGGCGAAGAGGCCAAGCGCGCTGACCTTGCCTTGCTGGCGCAACGCCGCCGCCAGGGCCAGCAGCCCGCCCATGCAATAGCCCACCAGGACAACCGGCCCGGCGAGCGCGGCGAGCGCGCGCTCCAGCCGCCCGGCGATGTAGTCTGTCAACGAAAATCCGCGCTCCACCTCGCCCGGCCAGCCCCAATCCAGCAAATACGGGTGCATCCCCTGGGCCGCCAGCCAGCGCAGCATCGAGGCGTCTTGCATCAGGTCCAGGATATAGGCGCGGTTGATCAGGCTGGGGATAAACACTACCGCCGGGCCGCTGCCGCCGTAATCCAGCAGGCGGGACTCACCCTCCTCCCAAACCGCCGGGGGGTCGGGCATCTGGCGGGTGTAGGGGTCCTTGCGATAGGCGGCGATGCCCGCAACCAGCGCGCGATCCGAGCGCAGCGCATCCTCAAACGCCGCCCGCAGCGCCTCCGGGTCCTGGGCTGTTTCGTTCCAGAAATTCGGCCAGGCGGTGTTCCAGCTCTGCGACACGCCGGTTAAGCCGCTCGATTTCATCCATGCCAGGCTGAGATGTAGCAGCAGCGGCCGCGGGCCGCGCCGGCTGAGCGGGGCCGGGGCTTCCGGGCGGGGTATCATGACGCAGCAACGCCAGGGCGGCATTGGCTGATTGCGCCCAAAGCGCCATCAGCGCCGCCCAGGACTCCCGGACCTCGCGGTCCGCGACCATCGCGGTCAACTCGCTCTGCCACATGGCCACGAGATCTTCGGCCAAGCCGTCCTTCATGCTGCATTCGGCTCCCCGGTCGCCAGCTTGATCCCTGTCCTACCGCGAACAGAAGAAATTCGCCAGAAGTGAAACATCGTGCTACCCTGTGCGCTGCACAATATTCATTATTTCTTCCGGAAGGCCGTTGCTCTGCCGGAAGAGAGGAGATCGGGAACCATGAACGAAACGGCTTCGGCATCACAAAACCCCGTTATCGTCAAAAAATACGCGAACAGGCGGCTTTATAATACCGAAAGCTCTAGCTACATCACCCTCGACAATCTTGCCGAAATGGTCCGCAAGGACCGCGATTTTGTGGTGTACGACGCCAAATCCGGCGAGGATATTACCCGCAGCGTGCTGACGCAAATCATTGTCGAGGAGGAAGGCAAGGGTAACGCGCTGCTGCCCACCAACTTCCTGCGCCAGTTGATTGGCTTCTACGGAAACAATATGCAAGGCGCCGTGCCGCGATACCTCGAACAGGCGATGTCCAACTTCGCCCGTCAGCAGGAAAGCGTGCGCGAGGCCGTTCAGAAAACCCTGGGGCCGTTCCTGCCGCCCGGTGTCGAGGATATCGGCCGCAAGAATATGGCCATGATGGAACGGGCGATGACCCTGTTCACCCCCTTCAACCGCCCCGGGGAGGAACAAACCGAGAGCGATGTTGCCAAGGAATACCAGGACGAAATCCAAAGCCTGCGTACCGAGGTCGAACGCCTGCAACGCCAATTGGCCGAACTGCGCGCAAAGCCGAAAAAACCCGCCTGAAGCCAAGTTCCCGGCTGCCGGATTTATCTGCCGGCCGGGTTCTGGTGACAAAAGCGCGAATGCGTTAAACTGCCGCGCTATGAGATATATTTCCACCGCCGCCTTTGCCTTTGCCCTGCTCGTTACCGCCGCGCCGGCCTTTGCTCAGCTCTCAGGCGGAGGCCTTGGAACCGGCGCGGGATCGCCCGGAGGCGTCCAACCGCGGGTTCGTACCCCAGATATCGCGCCGCCCGCACTGCCCGGCGCCGGAACCGCCCCGCTGGCCACCGGTCCCGTGATCAAAAAAACCGTCACCGGCGACCCAACTACCGAACTCTTCAGTGCCGTGAACAGTGGCGATTATAACGCCGCGCAAGACGCCATCAGCCGCGGGGCAGACCTCACCGCACAAAATAATCTGGGCGAAACGCCGCTCGACCTCTCCGTCGCCCTTAACCGCTCCAGTATCACTTTCCTCATTCTCTCCGCACGTAACGAAGAAGCTAACGCTGGCCCCATCACCCCAGGCCCAGCCTTCCACCAAACCAAAGATGCCATCATCATCCACCCCAAACCAACCCACATAACCCCACAAAAACCCGCCCCAACCGCCACCAATAACCCCGGAACCCCAAACCCCAACGCCGGCTTCCTGGGCTTCTCACCTAAAAAATGAGTGTAGAAAGGCCAGGGGGCGCTGCCCCCTGGCGCACAGGCAAAGGCTTCTGCCTTTGGAATCCTGTAATTAGGGGCATGGGACGAAGGGCGGCACCCCCCTGGCCTTGTTTCACTCGGTTTCTGGCTGACTGGCTGGGGGTTTGATGGCTTCGGGTTTGCCTTTTTTGGCGTACCAGTTGTCCATGAGTTTCAGGACGGTTGCCGCAGTTTCTTCGATGGAGCGTCGGGTGACGTCGATCGTTGGCCAACTTTTGGAATTACAGAGGCGTTTGGCCCAGAGGAGTTCTTTTTCCACGGCTTCGTAATCGACGTATTCGCCGTTATTTTTTTGGGCAAAGCCGGGTTGTGCGCCGGTTCCGATGAGGCGCAGGCGGTGGCGGCGGATATCGATCAGGGATTTTGGGTCGATGGTGAGGCCGATGACGGGGCATCCGGGGTCGTTGAGGAGTTCTGGCGGGTCTATCCCGGGGACGAGGGGGATATTGGCGGCTTTGATGCCTCGGTTAGCGAGGTAGAAGCAGGTTGGTGTTTTCGAGGAGCGCGAGACGCCGACGAGGACAACATCGGCTTCGGAGATCCCGCGGTGTGCTTGTCCGTCGTCATGGGAGATGACGTAGTGCATGGCGTCAATACGTTTGAAATAATCCGCGTCCAGGACATATTGGCGGCCGGGCTTTTGCTTGGCTTTCGCGCCGAGCTGGGTTTGCAGGACTTCGAGCAGCGGGTCCATGACATGCATAAGGGTGACGCCCATACGCGCGCAGGCGGCGTCCAGTTCGCTGCGCAATGCGTGGTCCAGCAGAGAGCACAGGACCAGCCCCGGCTCTGCCTGAATACCTTCCAGCACGCGGTGTAATTGGAGTCTGGTGCGGATCAGCGACCAGCGATGGTAGTTGACCTGGTTCTCGTCAAACTGGGCGACGGAGGCGCGGGCGAGGGCGCTCAACATATCCCCGGTCGCGTCGGATATCAGGTGTATATTTAGCTTATAACTTTCCATGGGGCTGTTGATAGCGTGGATTGTTTTGCTTCGCTCGGGATATTTTCGGCACAGTGGGGATAAAAGTGACAGATTGGCGAACGGTGGATGGTTTATATCGCTGCGCGGCTAACTTGTGGGTAAACCGCTGTGATAGGTTAGAATCAACAGCTTATCCTTGGTTTCTTGCTGTGGATAACCTTGTGGGGAAAATTCGGGAGAGGGTTAATTCACGCTATCCACAGGGTACTACTGCCACCCCCCTCCTTTTAACTTAAAAGATTTAAGGTTAGGTGGCTGAATGAAATTTATCCGTGTGTTGAAAGGTGAGGCACTCTCTCCGCCTCCGGTATGGCTTATGCGCCAAGCGGGGCGTTACCTGCCGGAGTATCGCGAGGTACGGGCGCAGGCGGGGGATTTTATCTCGCTTTGTTTGAACCCCGAGCTGGCGTCCGAGGTGACGCTGCAGCCTGTGCGGCGTTTTGGGTTGGACGCGGCGATCCTTTTTTCGGATATTTTGATCCTTCCGATGGCTTTGGGGCAGGGTTTACGCTTCGCGGAGGGAGAGGGTCCGTTACTGCCGCCCTTGCAGGAGCTGAAAACACTTCGCCTTGATGCTGCGCCGGGGGTTTATGCGCCGGTTTTGGAGACAGTGCGCCGTACGCGGGCCGCCTTGCCTGCCGGAACTGCGTTAATCGGCTTTGCCGGGGGGCCGGCGACGGTCGCGTGTTATATGTTGGATGGCAAAGGCGGGGGGGAGTTCGCGCGCACGCGTACCCTGGCATATGAAAATCCTGGCCTTGTCGAGGGTCTGCTTGAAATTCTGGTTGAGTCCACGCTGACGTATTTGCAGGGGCAGATCGACGCGGGGGCGGATACGGTAATGCTTTTTGAGAGCTGGTCCGGGATTTTTCCGGCCGAACAGTTCCGCCAATACGTCATCGCGCCGACCCGCAAGATTGTTTCAACCCTGAAAGCGCGCAATGAGGGGCTGCGGGTGATTGGTTTTCCGCGCCTCTGCGGGCTGCTTTTGGGCGAATATGTGCGTGAAACCGGAGTAGACGCGGTTGGGTTGGATACGGTGACCGACCCGGCTTGCGCGATTGCGGCTTGTCCCGCGGGGACTGTTTTTCAGGGTAATCTTGACCCGCTCTTGATGAAGCAAGGAGGCAAGGCGCTGGAGCGTGGTGTAAAATCGTTGCTTGA
>DAOMCN010000117.1:0-6599 GCA_035427885.1 Acidocella sp.
CACCAGCAACGCGGCGCAAGGCCGGGCCGGGGGCCGCGTCTGTCCGGGCATCACGGCTTTGCCGCCCCGGCGCGCGGATGGGCGTTGCGCCAGACCTCCATCAGCTGCGCGGTGTCCACATCGGTATAGCGCTGCGTGGTGGAGAGGCTGGCGTGGCCGAGGAGTTCCTGGATCGAGCGCAAATCCGCCCCGCCCGCCAGCAGATGGGTGGCGAAGGAGTGGCGCAGGGCGTGCGGCGTCGCGTATTCAGGCAGACCGTTGAGGCGGCGGAAATCGCGCAAGGTTTTCTGCACCACCCCGGCATTGAGCCGCCCGCCACGCACGCCCACGAACAGCGGTTCGGCGGGGCCGGGATTGGGGTGCAGTTTCAGCCAGAACGCCAGCGTCTCGCGCACCAGGGGGAGCAGCGGCACGAGGCGTTGCTTATTGCCCTTGCCGGTGACGCGCAGCGCGTCGTCGGCAGCGGGCAGATTGCCGACATTCAGGCTGAGCGCCTCGTTGATGCGCAAGCCAGCGCCGTAGAGCAGGGTCATCAGCGCCGCGTCGCGCGCCTGGGTCGCCGCGGTATCGCTCAACTCGCCGATCTCGGTCGCGACTTGGCTGGCGTCCGCCGGGCTGAGCGCTTTGGGCAGCGGGCGCTTGGGGCGCGGGCGGGAGATCAGCGCCAGGGCGGTCGTGTCCAGGCCGTAGCGCTGGCGCAGGAAGCGGAAGAAAGTTTTGAGGGCCGAGAGTTTGCGCGCCCGAGTCGCGTTGACGTCCCCCGCTTTGGCGGCGAGGGCAATCCAGGCGCGTATATCGGCGGCGCGTAACCCTGCCAGGGTCTCCAGCGTCGCGGGTTCGCCGGTATGGAGGGTGCAGAACGCGAGGAAGGCCAGAATATCCCGACCATAAGTCTCCAGGGTTTTCGGTGCGGCCCGGCGTTCCCCGCCGAGCCACCCGAAAAATTCCCCGGTCAGACCATCAGACAATGCTCTGCCCGGTCTTGGCCCAATCGGTCATGAACGCGGCTAGGCCCTTGTCCGTCAACGGGTGGGCGTAGAGCTGCCGGATCACGCTGGGGGGGATGGTGGCGACATCAGCACCCATCTTGGCCGCCTCGATCAGGTGGATCGGGTTGCGAATCGAGGCGACCAGCACCTCGGTCTTGAAGGCGGGGTAGTTGTTGTAGATCTGCACGATATCGGCGATCAGATCCATGCCGTTCTGGCCGATATCATCGAGCCGGCCGACGAAGGGCGAGATGAACGCAGCGCCAGCCTTGGCCGCGAGCAGCGCCTGGGCGGCGGAGAAGCACAGGGTCACGTTGACCATGACGCCTTCCTGGGAGAGCGCGTAGCAGGCGCGCAGGCCATCCTGGGTCAGCGGCACCTTGATCGCCACGTTCGGGGCGATGGCGCGCAGGACTTCGGCTTCCTTGAGCATCTGCTGGTACTCGGTCGCGGCGACTTCGGCGCTGACCGGACCGGGGACGATTTCGCAGATTTCGGCGATGACATCGAGGATCTTGCGTCCCGACTTGGCGATGAGCGACGGATTCGTCGTTACCCCATCGAGCAGGCCGGTCGCTGCAAGCTCCCGGATTTCGGAGGTTTCAGCAGTATCAACAAAAAATTTCATAGGCTCACTTTCCGGTCAGATAAATCTTGTGCGAAGCATACAGCATGGAGCCCATAAGTCGAAACACCCGCGTCAGCGTTTTGCTGCCCTACCCGTTCGACGCTCCCTTCACTTATGAAGCCGCGTCCCCCTTGCCGCCAGGGACGATGGTGCGCGTGCCGCTGGGCAAGCGCATGGTCGTTGGGGTGGTGTGGGATACGCCGCCCGATGAGACGGTGCGGGCCAAAACGATTGCCGAAGTGTTGGCGTTCGCCCCCCTGCCCCGCGAACTGCTGGAGTTCATCGACTGGATGGCGGCGTACACGCTGGCCAAGCGCGGCGAAGTCCTGGCGCTAGGGCTGAAGGAGAGCCTGCTGGCGCCCACGCCCAAGCGTGGCAAGACCTACAGTTTTGGCGGCGGAGACCCGGAGTATCCCGGTCCTTCCCTCTCGCCCGCCCAAACCCTCGCGGCGGACGCGCTGCGCGACGCGGTGCGGGCGGAAAAATTCAGCGTGACGCTGCTCGACGGCGTGACCGGCTCGGGCAAAACCGAGGTGTATCTGGAAGCGGTGGCGCAGGTCTTGCGGGCGGGCGGACAGGCACTGGTGCTGCTGCCGGAAATCGCCCTCTCTGTGCAGTTCCTGCAGCGCTTCACCCAGCGTTTCGGGGCGGCGCCGGCGGTATGGCATTCGGAGCTGACGCCTGCTGTGCGGCGCGAGACCTTCCGCGCCGTGGCGCAAGGGCGGGAAAATGTCGTCGTCGGGGCGCGCTCGGCGCTGTTCCTGCCTTTCCCGCGGCTAAAGCTGATCGTCGTCGATGAGGAGCATGAGAGCGCCTTCAAGCAGGAGGAGGGCGTGATCTACCATGCGCGCGACATGGCGGTGGTGCGTGCGCGGCTCTCTAACGCGCCTTGCGTACTGGTGTCGGCGACGCCGAGCCTGGAGAGCGTCGAGAATGCGGCGCAGGGGCGCTATACGCGGCTCGACCTGCCGAAGCGCCACGGCGGCGCGCTGCTGCCGGAGGTTCGCGCTGTCGATCTGCGCGCCAACCCGCCCGAGCGCGGCAAGTTTCTCTCCCCCGTGCTGCTGACAGCGGTGCGCGGGACTCTGGCGCGCGGCGAACAGGCGATGCTCTTCCTCAACCGCCGAGGCTACGCGCCGCTGACCTTGTGCCGCACCTGCGGCCACCGCATGGCGTGCCCGAACTGCACCGCCTGGCTGGTCGAGCATCGCAGCCATAAGAGCCTGATCTGCCACCATTGCGGCCACGGCGTGCCGATGCCGCAGAAATGTCCCTCCTGCGAGGCCGAACACAGTTTTGTGCCAATCGGGCCAGGAGTGGAGCGGATCGCCGAGGAGGTGGCGGAGATTTTCCCCGAGGCGCGCACGCTGGTGATGGCCTCCGACGTGATCTCCGGCCCCAGGGAAGCCGCAGCCGCCGCCGACGCGATTTCAGCGCGCGAGGTGGATATCCTGATCGGCACGCAGATGGTGGCAAAGGGCTGGCATTTTCCCCATCTCACACTGGTCGGCGTGGTCGATGCGGATCTCGGCCTGGCGGGGGGCGACCTGCGCGCGGGCGAGCGCACCGTGCAGTTGCTGCACCAGGTCGCGGGCCGCGCCGGGCGGGCGGAAGCGCCGGGCACCGTGCTGCTGCAAAGTTTTGCCCCGGAGCATCCGGTGATCGCGGCGCTGCTGTCCGGTAATTTGCCGGAATTCATGGCACAGGAGGCGGCGCAGAGGAAACCCGGTCATTGGCCGCCTTATGGCCGTCTCGCCGCGCTGATCATCAGCGCCACGGATGAACGCCTCGCAGATCAGACCGCCCGCACCCTCGCGCGCAGCGCGCCACACGGCCCTGGTCTCGCGGTACTTGGCCCCGCCCCTGCCCCGTTCGCCCTGCTGCGCGGCCGTTTCCGCCGCCGCCTGTTGTTGAAAGCCGCCCGAGGGGTGGCCGTACAAGGGTTGGTCCGCGACTGGCTGACGCGCACCGAGATCCCCAACGCCGTGCGGGTCGATATCGATATCGACCCGGTTTCCTTTATGTAAGCGCGGCTACTGCGCCGCGGCGCGGACCGTAATCCGTTCCGGAACGGTGAGCAGGAAGTACAGCACCGCGCCAAGGACGAAGGAGACGATAAAGGTACTGTCGCCAAACTGCGGATATTTGGCGGCGAACCAACCAGTATACATCATCTGATTATAGAACGGTACGGAGAGCGCCAGGGTCGCGACCCAGCTCACGAAGGCGGCGCTCACAGCGCCAAAGCGCGAACGGCGACTGGTCAAGTGGCAGAACAGCGTGATCGAGATCCAGGGCATGATCCAATAGCCGATAACGTATAGGAAATTCGTATAGGTCTGCACGAAGCTGTTCGCCGCGAGGACGGAGATAACGGTGCCGATGACGCCGGTGATCAGCGAGGCGTAGTGCTGCTTGAGCTTGATGCCTAGGGCGAGCGCGGACATGGTGGCGGAATAGATGTTAAGAATGTTCGCAGCGATGGTGCCGACGATAACCGCGATCAGCAGCGGCACCTTCAACACCTCAGGCATCCAGGGGGTGAACAGGTCGGAGGGATGCTCGAAGGCCACCGAAGCGCCGATCAGCGCGCCCAGCGCCTCAATCCACACGGTGGAAATCAACGAACCCCAGAACGCATAGGTCCGCACGGTCTTTTTCACCGCGGCGGGGTTTTTGTCGGTGTGCAGATAGCGCGTGTAGTCCGAGGAATACGGCACCCAGCTCACGACATAACCAATCATGATCGAGGTCGTGAGGATGAAGGCGCCAGAAAAGCCGCCGACCGCCGCCATGGATTTTTCATTGGCGGGTACGCTCAGGCCGAGATGGTGGACCGCCACCACGGTGAGCGCCAGAAAGACCAGCACCAGCACATAGACGAAGTATTTCTCCGCCGCCTGGATCAGGTCGTGGCCAACAAAGGCAATGCCGACCTGAATGACCGAAAGTGCGACAACGCCGACGATCAGATTGCCACCAAGGAAATACTGGACCGCGTAAGCCCCGGCGATGGTATTCACCGCAAACCAGGAGAAGCCGCCGAAGAAATTGAACAGCGAGGGAAGCTTATTGCCCAGCTTGCCGAACCAGTTGGCGCCCTGGATCATCTGCGGCAGGCCGTAATCCACCCCGAAGGTGCTGAAAAATGCCAACAAAAGACCGCCAATGACATTGGCGATCAGGATCGAGACAAACGCCGCGCTGAAGGAAAGGCCGAACACGCCCGTGGCCAGCGCGCCGGTGACCAGCGTGCCAAACTCGACATTCGCCGCCATCCACAACCCGAAAACCGCGCGGGGGCTGCCATGCGTCTCTTTCAGCGTGACCGCCGCAATGCCTTTTTCTTCGATAATTCCAAACAGCTCAGGCGTCACATCATCCGACATCTCAGACTCCAACACGGCGCAAGGCCGCCAAAATAACGTTAAAAAACAGCCGTGCGGAGCCACTTCTGCGGCGGTGGCGGTATTCTGACTTGGCAATATTTCATTTAAGCGTCAAGCTATTATGACGAGGTTTCCGGCGCGGAATTTCATGTATTTAGGCAAAACCGGACGGTTCAACCAACCCCATGCCGCCCTGGCTTTATGATTTAAAGCCGCAACTCTAGTACGAGGCGCTGCCCAGCACCATTCTCTGCAGCAGCAGCAGCGCGAGCAGGATCAGGATCAACCAGCCCATCAATCCGCGCAGGTTACGAAAGCCGATAACCAGCAAAACGCATCCGATAATTGTCAAAATCGCAATCTGCGCGTCCGCGGCAATGCCCAACTCGTTCAGCACCGCGTTGAAGCCTGCCGAAATCGCACTGGCGAGCAGCAGCATCCCTCCGTAAATCGTTAAGATACCCGAATATATCGCGTCTAACATTTCGGCTATCCTCTTCCCGAAGCAGGGGGCGTTTTCCAATGCTGACCTTATCACCGCAAGGCGAGATCATGTCTCGCACCAAGACGTGATACATCAGTTTCGTAATCGTACTCTTTTAGCACCCACTTTATCAATATTATAGCCAAATTTACTTTTTTTCACACAATCGTCTATTCCAGCCGTTCCACGTCGCGCAACGCGGGGAAGAGCCGCATCCACAGCAGCGCAATGAGAACCGTCCCGATCCCGCCCAGCGCCGCCGCCGGGACCGCACCGAAGAGGGCCGCGGTCATGCCGCTTTCGAACTCGCCGAGTTGGTTGGAAGCGTTGATAAAGAGGAAATTGACCGCGCCAACACGTCCGCGCATGGCGTCAGGCGTTGCCAACTGCACCAGCGAGAGGCGGATGACGACGCTGATCATATCCGAGGCGCCCATGACGACGAGGGCGGCGAGCGAGACCCAGAGCGAGCGCGACAGGGCAAACACCACTGTGGCAACACCAAAGACGATGACCGCCTGAAACATACGCATACCCACCCGCCGGGTCAGCGGCACGCGCGCAAGCCAGGCCGTCATCAGTAGCGCGCCCAGCGCCGGTGCACCGCGCAGAATGCCCAAGCCCCACGGGCCGGTGTGCAGTATATCCCTGGCGTAGATCGGCAGCAGCGCCGTCGCCCCGCCGAGCAGCACGGCGAAAAGATCGAGCGAGATCGTCCCCAGAATCGCCGGGTTGCGCCGCACGAAGCCAACCCCGGCGAAGAGCGCGCGCAACGAGGGCGGCTCCTTGGCCGTCACCGGGCGGTCGAGCGCGATATAGCCGATCAGCGCCACGCTGATCAGCCAACTCGCCGCCATCAGCGCGTAGGGCACGGCAGGAGAAAACGCATAAAGTAGCCCGCCTAACGCTGGGCCAACGATGGTAGCGGCCTGGAAAGCGGAGGAGGAAATCGCCGTGCCTTTCTGCATCAGCCCCTCCGGCACCACGCCGGGTAAAAGCGCCGCAGCCGCCGGGCTCTCAAAGGAGCGCGATGCGCCCAATACCGCGACAGCGGCGAAAATCTCAGGCACATCAAGCCACCCGCCGAAACTCCCCGCCGCGAGGAACAG
>DAOMCN010000118.1:0-6594 GCA_035427885.1 Acidocella sp.
GGACGTAGGGCGGCTGCGGCGCTGCCATTTCGGCCAGGGCCTGATTGATGAAGCCGTCCTGCGCGACGGGGCCGATCTTGCTCTGTCCGTTGGGGTAGAGATAGGCCTCCTCTCCGGCGTTGATCCGCGTCGGTCCGGCGCTGGCCTCGCCCGCCAGGACGGCGATGCTGGCCGGGTTACCCGCTGTTCCGGCGGTGACGGCGTATTCCCCGTCCTCGTCGATGGTCACTGGTCCGCTGGGGGTGCGCAGGGTAAAATTCTGGCTGGGGGCGAGGTCGTTGAGGGCTAGGAAGACTTCGCCCTGGCTTTCGGTTGCCGAAAAATTGTCTTCATTCAGGCCGGTGATTTGCAGCTCGGTGTTGGCGTTTAATACCAAACGGCTGGAGCCGAGGGCGATGGCGGCCTGCGCGCCAGGCTGGGTGAACAGAGAATCCCCCGACCTTAGCGGGTAATTCAGCGTCGCGGGGACCCATCGGCCGTTTGAACCGGCGCCATTAAAGGAGACATCACCCAAGACCTGCGCGACCTGGCCGACGCGCGCGGGCGGCGCGCCTTGTTCCTGCGCCTGTGCCGCGTTGGGCAGGATGAGGCCTAGCGAGGTGGTGGCAAGAAGCACGCGGCGGAAAAGCAGGGAGGGGGTGAACACTGGCGAAATTCCTTGTGCTGCGTCTTGTTATGATTATCTTAATAATCCCCCGCTCAAGGCAAAACTATGGCCATTATGACGGGCGCTGCATTGCAAGTTGTTGCAGTGGTTTACATTCGCGCCAGATGCCCGCCGCAAACCCGCCCTAAACAAGGGAGAGGGTGCAAGGTGATAAATTCAAGGAGTGTGTCATGACTATCCGAGCGATCAAACTTGCCCCCCGCGTCCTCGGGACGGTGCTTGCCCTCGGGCTGGCGGGGGGCGGCTTGGCTGGGTGCGTTTATTACCCGTCAGGCTACGCTTACGCGCCGGGCTATTATTCGGCGCCGACCTATGTCGCGCCGCCACCGGTGGTGATTGGCGGCTGGTGGGGCTGGGGGTGGCACAGCGAAGGACACTGGCGGCACTAAACGCGGCGCAGAATTTCAGCCACTAGCGCGTCGATGTCCGCCGCTGTTGTCCTGTGGTTGACGATAGCGGCGCGGATCGCTCGCCGTCCGGCAATGTTCGTGGTGGAGGGGGCGAACAGTCCCGCTTCCTGGAGGTCGGCTACCAGATCGTCGGTCTGGGTGTCGGTAAATCCGGGGATGGCGAAGCAGACGATGTTGAGCTTGATCGGCGCCAGCAGTTCCAGGCGGTTACTCAGGGAGATACGCTCGCCCAGGCGATAGGCCAGAGCGCAGGTGGTGTCAACGATGTCGCCGAGGGCTGAACTGCCGTAGGCTTCGAGCGTCATCCAAACTTTTAGCGCGCGAAACCCGCGCGAGAGGTCCGGGCCGAGGTCGCAGGGCCACGGCTCGCCTCCGGCGAGGCCGCGATGGGAAGCGGCGAGGTAGCTCGTTGTCTGGGCGAAGGTCGCGCGCTGGATCGCGGGGTCGCGCACCAGGACGCAGCCAGCATCGTAGGAGACCTGCGCCCATTTATGGAAATCGAAGGCGACAGAATCAGCGTGTTCGATGCCGCGCAGGAAGCCCGCGCGGCTGGGCGAGAGGGCGGCCAGCGCGCCGAAGGCGGCGTCCGCGTGGAACCAGCAGTTTTGCGCGCGGGCGATGTCGGCCAGGGCGTCGAGATCGTCGAACGCGCCGACATCAACCGAGCCCGCGGTGCCGACGATGAGGAAGGGCGTGCATCCCGCCGCGCGGTCCGCCGCCAAGGTTTCGCGCAGGGCCATAAGGTCCATGCGGAAGGTTTCATCGACCGGGATTTTGCGCAAGGCGGCGCTGCCCAGACCGGCCATGTCCAGCGCGCCGGGGACGCAGCGATGCACGCCCGCCGAGGCGTAGGCGGTGAATTTTTTCCCTTGGATGCCGTCACGCCGTCCGTCGACGCCCAGGGCTTTGTATTTGGCGCAGAGTACGGCGACGAAATTGGCCATCGACGAGCCCGTGAGCAGGACGCCGCTGGTCTCGGCCGGCATCCCCAGCATCTGCGCCGCCCAGGCGATCACCTGTCGCTCGACGGCGATGCCAACATGGTCGCGCCCGCCGCAATTCGCGTTCATCGCGCCCGTCAGCAACTCGGCCAGCATGGACACCGGATTACCGCCGCCATGCACCCACCCCATGAAGCGCGGGTGGGTGTTGCCGGTGACATAGGGCTGGATATGGGTCTGGAAGGTCTCGTAGAGCTTCTCCGTCGCGGTGCCGGTTTTGGGTAGGGGCGCGGTGAAGTGCGCGCGCACCTCCGGCGGCATTGGCTGCCAGACTTTCTGCGCGCGGATACCGGCGAGATGGTCGATCATGTCGTCCATCATCTGATGGCCGAGTGCGCGCAGGGCGGAGAAGTCCTTGGGGTCGAGTGTGCTCATGTCCGGCTTATAGGGTGCTGGCGTCCCACAGCAAAACGGCACCCAAAGGTGCCGTTTCAAAGTCCAGGGGCCGGGTCTCGCGGCTCCAGCGGAGCGCAGGGGACAAAGCCCCTGCGCTCTTTTTCTCAGGGCTTCATGGCGAAGACGCTGTAGTTGCCATCATGCCACTTATAGATGGCGTAGGCCGCATTCACCACGTCGCCCTTGGCGTCGAACTTGATCGGGCCGAGCACGGACGGCCAGGGGCCATCGGCCTTGAGGGTTTTCGAGACGAGGATCGGCTGGGTGCTATGCGCCTTGGCCGCGGCTTCTGCCCAGACCTGGATGGTCGCGTAGGAGTATAGCACATAGCCGGTCGGGTCTTCCTTGGCGGCGGCCAACTCGGCCACGACCTTGGCGGCGGAGGCTTCTTTCTCGGCCGGCGGCGGGAAGGTCATCAGCATGCCTTCAGCCGCGGGTCCGGCGACCTGCCACAGCGCGGAGGTCACGGCGGCGTCTTCCGAGAAGTATTGGGGGGTGAAGCCCTGGGCGGCGCCCTGGCGCATGATCAACCCGGAATCAGCATAATAGCCGCCGATGTAGACGAGTTGGATGCCGTCCTGTTTCATGCGGCTGATCAGCGCCGAATAGTCTTTGTCGCCCGCAGTGTAGGAGGTGTTGTAGGTGATCGGCACGCCGAGCTTGGCGAGGTTAAGGCGCACCTGATCGGCGATACCTTTTCCGTAGGTTGAGTTGTCGTCCAGCACAGCGACCTTCAGGCCCTTGAAATGCTTGGCGATATATGCGGCGGCGACTTGACCTTGCTGGTCGTCGCGCCCGCAGGTGCGGAAGGTGAAGGCGGAGCCTTCATCGGTGTATTTCGGGTTGGTCGAGGCCGGGGAGATTTCGAGGACGCCGTTATCGGTATAGACCTTGCTGGCCGGGATCGAGGAGGCCGAGCAGAAATGCCCGTCCACCATCACCACGCCGTCACCCACCAGCGTATTCGCGGCGCTCACGGCCTGCTTGGGGTCGCAGGCGTCGTCCACGAAAATCACCTGGAGTTTTTTGCCGAGCACCCCGCCAGCGGCGTTGATGTCGTTGACGGCGAGTTGCGCGCCGGTTTGCAGCTGGGTGCCGAAGGCGGCGTTCGAGCCGGTCAGCGGACCGGCGACGCCGATTTTGATTTGCGCCATTGCCGGGCTGGCGGCGAGACCGAGGCTGAGTGTCGCGATTGCGGCGGTGCTGAGAAGGATGTTGCGCATATATGCTCCTGTTGAATTCAAAGTTCTAACCATGGCTTAGGAAGTCTGCGCCTGAAATTGGCGCGGTATCAATGCCCCCCTTCGAGATAGGCGGCACGAATTTCGGGTTTGGCAAGCAATTCGGCTCCGGTGCCCGCCATCGTGATGCTGCCGTTGACCAGGACGTAGCCGCGGTGGGCGAGGCGCAGGGCCTGGTTGGCGTTTTGCTCCACGAGCAGGACGGTCAGCCCGGTCTCGCGGTTCAGGGTGCGGATCGCGCCAAAGATCTGCTTGATTACGAGCGGGGCGAGGCCGAGGGAGGGTTCGTCGAGCAGCAGCAGCTTGGGCTTGCTCATCAGCGCGCGGGCGATGGCGAGCATCTGTTGTTCGCCGCCCGAGAGCGTACCCCCGCGCTGCGAGAAGCGTTCCTTCAGGCGCGGAAACAGCTCGAACATCAGCTCAAGCTGGCGCGCGTAATCGGCGAACTTTACCACCTGCGATCCCATCAGCAGGTTTTCCTCGACCGACATGCGCGAAAAAATGCGCCGGCCTTCGGGAGATTGGGCAACCGAGCGCCGGGCGATTTGATGCGTTGGCAGCTCGGTGATGTCCTCGCCACGCAACAGGATCTTGCCGGATTTGGCGCGCGGTTGGCCGCAGATGGTCATCATCAGGGTGGATTTTCCCGCCCCGTTCGCGCCAATCAGGGTGACGATCTCTCCCTCGTTGACGGTGATGCTGACATTGCGCAGCGCCTGGATCGGGCCATAGAAAGTGTTGACGTTTTCAAGGGAGAGTACTGGGGTCATGGCGCTTCCTCCGCCGTCTCGGCGGTCGGCGCGTCTGGGTCGTCTTCGTCACCTTCGCCGAGATAGGCTTTGATGACGTCAACGTTGTTGCGAATCTCTTCGGGCGAGCCGTCGGCGATTTTCTTGCCGTATTCGAGGACGACAATATGGTCGGAAATCTTCATCACCACGCCCATGTCGTGCTCAATCAGCAGCAGCGAGCAGCCGGCGCCGCGGATTTTTAGGAGCAGTTCGTTCAGCGCCGCGGATTCGCGCGGGTTCAGACCCGCCGCAGGCTCATCCAGGCAGAGCAGCAGCGGCTCGGTGCACATAGCGCGCGCGATCTCCAGGCGCCGCTGCGCGCCGTAGGGCAGGGAGCCCGCAGGGTGGTCGGCGCGTTCCAGCAGGTCGGTCTGTTCCAGCCAGTGCTTTGCCAGGTCGATGGCGGTGCGCTCGGCGGCGCGGTAGCGGCCCAGGCCGAGAATCCCCAGAACGCCAAAGCCCGTGGCCGCCTGGAGGCGGTTGTGCTGGGCCACCAGCAGGTTTTCCAGCACGGTCATGCCGCTGAACATGCGGATGTTCTGGAAGGTGCGGGCCACGCGCCCCTTACGGGCGATGGCGTGGCCGGGAAGCTTGTCCAGCCGCAGGCTCTCCCCGGGCGCATGGGAGATCGAGATCCTGCCCGAGGTTGGTTTGTAGAAGCCGGTGATGCAGTTGAAGAGCGTGGTCTTGCCCGCGCCGTTGGGGCCGATCACGGCGGTGATGGCGCCACGGCGGGCGCTGAAATTGACCGCGTTCACGGCGGTCAGCCCGCCAAAGCGCATCGTCAGATCGCTGACTTTCAGGATAGTATCGCTCATATCTCAGCCTCGTCCTTCTGAGCGCATATCCGCGCCGATCGCCTGCGCCTTGCCGAGAGAGACCGTCGGGCGGCGGGTGGAAATAAAGCCGCGCGGGCGTACGATCATGATGACGACGAGGGCGATACCAAAAATCAGCATGCGGTAGATCTGTAAGGATTGCAGCAGTTGCGGCACGCCGATCATGACGCAGGCGGCGAGCACGATGCCGAGCTGGCTACCAGCCCCGCCAAGTACGACGATGGCCAGCACGGTCGCCGACTCGATGAAGGTGAAGCTGTCCGGGGAGATGAACCCCTCGCGTGTGGCGAAGAAGCAGCCCGCGAAGCCACCGAAAAATGCGCCGATGGCGAAGGCGGTCAGCTTGGTGTTGCGGATGTTGATACCGAGCGAGCGGCACGCGATCTCGTCCTCACGCAGCGCCTCCCAGGCGCGACCAAGCGGCTGTTTGCGCAGGCGCAGCGTCACCCAGTTAGTGAGCAACGCCAAGCCGAGGATGATGTAATAGAGGTACATCAGGCGCTGGCCCGGGGTCGGCAGGATATGGAAGAATCCGGCAAACGTGCCCGGGCCGCCGGACATGTCGAATTTCAGGCCAAAGAGAGTCGGGTGGGGGATGCTGTCGATCCCGTTTGGGCCGCCGGTCAGGCTGACCCAGTTGGTGATAACCAGGCGGATGATCTCGCCGAAGGCGAGGGTGACGATGGCGAGGTAGTCCCCGCGCAGGCGCAGCACCGGAAAGCCAAGAAACATGCCCCAGCTGGCGGCGAGGATGCCGCAGAGCGGGAGGCACTCCCAGAAGCTCAAGCCAAAATTCTCCGACAGCAGGCCAAAGGAATACGCGCCGACCGCATAAAAGGCGACGTAACCCAGGTCGAGCAACCCGGCGAGACCGACGACGATGTTCAAGCCCCAGCCAAGCATCACATAGGTCATGATCAGCACGCCGAGGTCGATATAGGAGTTCGAGAGGTCGGGGACGAGCGGCAGAGCGACGGCGAAGATCAGCACAGCCGGGGCGACGAAGCGCCCAGATTGTTGAATTTTCTCGCCGATTGCCGCGCCGGGTAGGCGCTGTGGGCGGTGATCGTGCCAGGACAGCATCAACAGCCGTGCGACAAAGGTCAGCGCCACGGCGGCGGCCAGCAACTCGGGGCGGGTTGAAAGGGTGAGATTGCCGACATTGCTGTCCCCCAGCTTGAGCCCAAGGAACGGGCCAAAGATGAGTAGTGCCATCAGGGCGACGGCACCGGCGTCTTTCAGGTTGACA
>DAOMCN010000119.1:0-5006 GCA_035427885.1 Acidocella sp.
CCTGTTGTTTGACGGCATGACGATTGTGTCTGGTGGGTTTGGTCTGTGCGGGATTCCCGAACTATTGATTGCGGCGATCAGGCAATCGGGTGCGCGCGAGCTTGTTTTTGCGTCGAATAACTGCGGCGTCGATGATTTTGGCCTCGGGCTGCTGCTTCAGACCCGGCAGATACGCAAAATGATCGCCTCCTATGTCGGAGAAAACAAAGAGTTCATGCGCCAATATCTGTCCAATGAGTTGGAGGTGGAGTTCAGCCCGCAAGGTACGCTGGCCGAACGTATGCGCGCCGGCGGGGCAGGGATACCAGCCTTTTTCACACGCACCGGCGTGGGCACAATTGTCGCAGAAGGAAAGCCCGTGCAGACATTCGAGGGGGTACCCTACATCATGGAGCGCGCGATTGTCGCGGATCTGGCCATTGTGAAGGCATGGAAGGCCGACCCCACGGGCAACCTTGTGTTCCGTAAAACTGCGCGCAATTTCAACCCCCCCGCGGCCAAATGCGGTCGGGTGTGTGTGGCTGAAGTGGAGGAGATTGTGCCCGTCGGCACGCTGGATCCGGACCGTGTGGACGTGCCGGGGATTTATGTTCACCGGCTTGTGCAGGGTGCACATGAAAAACGGATTGAACAACGCACCACGCGCGCGGTTGGCGCGCCCGCACTGACGGAGGCTGGTTGAAATGCCCTGGACACGCCATGAAATCGCCGCGCGCGCCGCGCTTGAACTTTCCGATGGAATGTACGTCAATCTTGGCATAGGCATCCCGACCCTGGTTTCCAACCATATTCCCGCGGGCATGACAATCGTGCTGCATTCCGAGAATGGCATGCTTGGCGCGGGGCCGTTTCCCGAGGAGGCGGAGGTTGACGCAGACCTCATCAACGCCGGCAAGCAGACAGTCACCGCCCTGCCTCATGCTTCTTTCTTCGACAGCGCCGAGAGCTTCGCGATGATCCGAGGGGGCAAGATCGCCATGGCGTTTCTGGGCGCGATGGAGGTTTCCCAAACCGGAGATCTGGCCAACTGGATGGTTCCAGGAAAGCTGATAAAGGGGATGGGCGGGGCGATGGATCTGGTCAGCGGCGTGGATCGGATCGTTGTCCTGATGGAACATACGAGTAAGAACGGCGCGCCCAAGATCCTAAAACACTGCACATTGCCACTGACCGGCCAGGCCGTAGTGAACCGCATCATCACCGATCTTGGCGTTCTCGACGTTACCCCCGGCGGCCTACGGATCGTCGAGCTGGCGCCAGGCGTCAGCGAAACCGAGCTGCGCGCCGTGACCGAAGCTTACGTGATGGATTGAATTGCGAGCAGCGTCATGGAGCCCAGGGAAGGGCGCTGGCGCGCTTGTGGCGCGGAGGCGTTTTTTGCACGTTCAGGCACGGTTCCCGGGCATAGCTGGAGCTGAGAATTGAACCGGAACAGCTTCAATCGGTCTTTTATGTTGCGCTGCAAAAGAGGTGAGGCTATAGGGCATCTCGAATTGCCTGGGACCCGGTGAAAATCCGGGCGGCTTTTCCGGCCGCCAATCCGCCGGATAACCTCACCTGACACAGAAGTATCAAGGCTGGTTCCAGATGTGCGAGCCGTGTGAAATCGTGCGCCAAGTAGAGCATATGACCCAATCGATAATTAAAAGATCTTCCCATCTGCGGGAATGGATGTTCAACCCGCGAACCGAGATCTTGGCGGGGATCGTCGTCGCCTTGGCGCTGATCCCAGAGGCGATCGGCTTCTCCGTAGTTGCGGGCGTTCCTCCCGAAATGGGCCTCTATGGCTCCGTTGTCATCGCCTGCGTCATCGCCTTCTCGGGCGGGCGAGCGGCCATGATCTCAGCCGCAACCGCCTCCACTGCCGTGCTCATGGGCCCCCTCGTGCGCGGCCATGGCATAGAGTATCTTTTCGCTGCGACCGTCCTGATGGGGATTTTCCAGATCGTGGCCGTACTTTTGCGGCTGGGTCGGCTGATGCGGTTTGTTTCCCGATCCGTGCTAACGGGCTTCGTGAATGCGCTGGCGATCCTGATCTTCCTTGCCCAGCTTCCGCAACTCATCCACGTTCCGCCCACCACCTACGGGCTGATCGCCCTCGGCTTGATCATCATCTACAGCTTCCCATACCTGACGAAGGCCGTTCCCTCGCCGTTGGTGGCGATCGCCGTGCTGACGGTGATTTGCGCCGTGTTTGGTATCCATGTGCGAACCATCGCGGACCTCGGCAAGCTGCCGTCCGCGCTGCCGGTCTTTGCCCTGCCGCATGTTCCGCTGACGCTGGAGACCTTGCGCATTATCGCGCCAGTCGCGCTGACTCTCGCGGCCGTCGGGCTGTTGGAGACCATGCTCACGGCCAAGATCGTCGATGATTTTACAGATACAGCGAGCAGCAAGAGCCGTGAGTGTATCGGCCAAGGCGTGGCGAACATGATTTCTCCACTCTTCGGAGGCATGGGCGGCTGCGCGATGATCGGCCAATCCGTCATCAATGTGTCGTCAGGCGCTAGGGGGCGTCTCTCCACCTTAATCGCGGGCGTATTTCTCCTCGTACTTCTTGTTGTGCTGCACAAGTTACTTGCCGTCGTCCCGGTGGCGGCGCTGACCGCCGTCATGATCATGGTCTCTGTCAACACCTTCTCGTGGAGATCCCTCGCCGGGTTGCGCACGATGCCGTGGCAATCCTCCGTGGTGATGGTGGCCACCGTGGTCACGGTGGTCGCCACCCGTGACCTTTCGAAGGGCGTGGCTGTGGGCGTCTTGTTGTCGGGTATCTTCTTCGCCGGGAAAGTGTCGCGCTTGCTGCGCATCACCTCGCGGATTTCGGACAATGGCCGCGTGCGCGAGTATTTCGTCAAGGGCCAGGTGTTTTTCGCGTCGGCTGAAAAACTCGTGGAGACAATCGATGTGACGGAGAAGGTGGACCGGATCGTTGTAGATATGACCGAAGCCCATTTCTGGGATATCTCTGCCATCGGCGCCGCCGACCAGATCATTCTCAAAGCGCGCCGCCACGGGCAAGAGGTCAAGTTTGTAGGGTTGAACACCGCGAGCGCGACCATGATGGAGCAACACGCCACCCACAATAAGGAAAGCGCCGCCCTCCCGGCCCATTGACATCACGCCGCGATGTCAGCTTCATCTGGACATTCATGGCCAATGGCGATCCTGACGTAAATTCACAATCGGTCAGGCACGCGGTGCGGAGCGCTCCCGCTCAATCTGCAGATGCGCGGACGGCGCTTTCCCCTCCTTGTCGGTGCCGAAATAGATTGTTTGATGCGGGAACGGCATTTCGATATTGAGTTCGTCAAAGCGCCGTTTCATCCGCCGGTTGAACTCGCGCATCACATTCCATTGCTGAATTGGCTTGGTTTTGATCCGCGCTTTTATGATCACCGCCGAATCGGCAAACTGATCGAGGCCAAGAATTTCTATGGGTGCAAGAATCCGCCATGCATATTCATCATCGGCCTGAAATTCATCCGCAAGCGCCGTGACCACAGCGATAACCTCATCGACATCCTCGCGATAGGCAATGCCAATGCTGAACACCGCATAAGAGAAATCCTTCGTCATGTTTTGGACGGTCGTCACTTCGCTAAACGGAATGATGATCACTGTCCCGCTCTGGTCACGCAGCCGGATGGAACGGATGGAGATCTGCTCGACCAACCCTGAATTCCCCGCCACCGAAACAACATCGCCAACCGCGACGGCGTCCTGCATCAGCACGAACATCCCGGTGATCACGTCCTTGACCAGACTTTGCGCCCCGAAGCCAATGGCAATACCGGCGATGCCCGCACCGGCCAGCAGCGGCCCGATATTGACGCCAAGCGTCGCCAGCGAGACGAGGACCACGGCGACACCGAGCATAATCGCAAGCGTCTTGCGAAATAGCGGCAATAATGTGCGCGTGCGCGCGCTACGCTCCACGGGCGTGCCATCGGCGCCAGGACGCGAGAGGTAGAGTTCAGTGCTCAGGCTCACTGCTTCCCAAATGGCCAGCGCAATCGCGGCGGTGAAGCAGATCGTCACCAGGCCGCCGATGAGCCGCTGGCCTTCGGAGGTCTCCAACTCCGCAAGCAAGTTTATCCCCCAGGCCTGCAATACCAGTAGCGCGGTGAGCACATAGACCAGCAGGCGGCCTGTGCCGGTTAACAGCGGGGCATAGAGATTGACTCGCTTTTGCAGGCCGGGCAGTCGCTGTTCCAGGCCGGGCGTGACGCTGAGAAACCGGTTCACAAGGCGGGTTCCGGCGGTATCCATGCCGCGCGCCGCGGCCAGGGTGAGAAGCGAGAGCGCCGTGGCGCGGACCAGAAAGGCAAAGCCCCCCGGCAAGTTGGAGGCCCAGACGCCGTAGGTGCCGAGCAGGTAGAGAATTGCCGCAATATGCCAGCCATCCCCCAGCACGGCGCGCAGCCGCCCGAAACCCGCGGTCTCGTGCCCATTTGGCCCATGGATGACATGGGCCACGGCGGCGCGGTTCTGCAGGATCAGCATGATCAGCAATCCGGTGAGGGCCAGCCCGAAGGTTTTGAGCGATATGGCATACGCCGTGCTGTTCATCCCGGAATCGAATGCGAACTCCAAGGCAAACCCGCCATAGACCACGAAGCGGGTAAGGCGGAGGCACCAGACCAGCAGGTAATCCGCCGTCTCCTCGCTGAGCGGTAAAAAGCGGCCGCCGCTCGCGCTCGAAATCAGGAGCGCCTCGGCCACCGCGCTGATGACCCGAACCAGCGCGCAGGCGTTCAATACCGCGAGCACAAGGTCACGCACCGGGCCTGGTATGCCGCCCGCCGCCTGAGCAATTGTCAGCCCCGCATAGCCGCAAGCGAGCAGCACCATCACCGGCACCCAGCCGAGCAGGAGCACCCCGCCAAAGCTCAGCACCCGCAGCCAAACCGGCCCACGCGCCGCTTCATGCAATCGGTGCAAAGGCCGTTTCAACGTCGCGCGGGTGCTGCGCCCGGCAAGCAATGCAATAGCCAGAATCGCAA
>DAOMCN010000119.1:5016-6564 GCA_035427885.1 Acidocella sp.
GCAGTGCGGCGCCCAGCATGGCCAACACCATCCCCGCCCCCCTGGCCCAGAGCATGCGCAGTTGCGGGTCCGTGGCGACGTGTTGGGCCCAGGCCAACAAACCCGCCAGCGGCGCCAGACTGGCGAGCGCCGCGACCGCCGCCCCAACCTGTATTGCTTCGCCAGACAGGAAGGTCACCAGCGCATCCCCAGGCCCCTGGTGCTGTGGCGCGGGCGGCTTGGCCGCCCGCAAGGCGATCAGCGTCTTGATCTCACCGATCAGAGCCTGTCGCTGGCCAGGGTTCTGCAGGGTTTGCAGTAGGCCGTTCAGGTCGCCCGTCGTTGGCGCAGCCGGCGCGGCGGCGCGCGCCTGCTGCGGGCACGCGGCGCCTGCCAGTAGCAGCAAAAGCGCCAGCATACGCAGAAGGGGAAGGCGTGGGAGGGAAAACGGCATGAACGTCTCCGGTCTGGTTGTCAGGGGGGAGACGAAAGGCAAGCCAAGCCCTAAAAAAGTCTCCCCTGCGCTTCAAGAGAGAAACGCTGGGGGGCGCGGGGAGCGCCGCTTTGACGCTGTGTCAGAGTTTGCCCCTCGGCCCTTGCTTGTCAACCTTGAGGTAATGACAAGAAGTTAATGTTTCCGCGCAATGCGGTGGTGAAAGCCTTGCAATAGGCGCTGGCGGATTCGGTATGCACCCTGTCCAGCAATGCGGCGTGACGAGTCTGGCGCTCTTCCATCGGCATCACCAGAGCGGTGTTGATGGCTTCAGCCACGGCGTCGATATCAAACGGGTTGACCAGCAACGCCTCCGGCATTCCGGCGGCGGCCCCGGCGAAGCACGAGAGGATCAGCACCCCCGGATCCGCCGGATTTTGCGCCGCGACATATTCCTTGGCAACGAGGTTCATACCATCGCGCAGAGGGGTGACGAGGCCGATCCGCGCCGTACGGTAGAAGCCCGCAATCAACGAACGGCTGACCGTGCGGGTCATGTAGCGCAGGGGCACCCAGTCGAAGTCTGAGTACGCGCCATTAATCGCCCCGGTCTTGTGGTCCAGTTCCTCGCGCAGGGCGCGGTAGCGGTCCACCTCCTCGCGGGAGGGGGCTGCCACCTGCAGGAAGCTGATATGGCGGCGCTGCTCGGGATAGGTGGAGAGGAAGCGGCTGTAGGCGTCAAATCGCGCCGGTAGCCCCTTGGTATAATCCAGCCGATCAACGCCGATCATCAAGGCGCGACCAGCCAGGCTTTCAACCATGCGCTTAGTCGCGACGCGTCGTGATGCGCGTATGGCCTGTGCCGTAAACAATTCCCCGTCTATGCCAATGGGCGTGACCACAACCTGGGTGAGCCGTCCTTCATGGTGGATTGTGTTGTCAGCCGTGGCGCCAAGGCCCAGGACCTCGCTGGCGGCGCTGAGAAAATGCGTCCGGTCGCGTTCGGTATGAAAACCAACGACGTCATGCGCGAGCATGTCGGTGAGCAATTCTTTGGCAGGGGGCAGGATTTCGTATAAAGCGGCTGCGGGAAAAGGGATGTGCAGGAAGAAGCCCATCCGGTTGTTCACCCCCAG
>DAOMCN010000120.1:0-6552 GCA_035427885.1 Acidocella sp.
CGACATCTCCTCCAGATTTTCGCGCATCACCACGGTCGATTTGACCAACAGCCCGGACATGCCGATGGCATGCGCATTATGCACCCGTACCGCCGCGACCATATCGGCCAGCGGCACCTTGATCCCAAGATTGACCACCTTGTAGCCGTTGTTGGTGAGGATGATATCGACGAGGTTTTTACCAATATCATGCACATCGCCCTTCACCGTGGCGAGCACAATAATCCCCTTCTCTTCCCCCGCGACGCGCTCCATCAACGGCTCCAGATGCGCCACGGCAGCCTTCATCGTCTCCGCAGATTGCAGCACAAACGGCAACTGCATCTTCCCCGCGCCAAACAATTCGCCCACGACCTTCATGCCGTCGAGTAGAATGTTGTTGATGATCTCAAGCGGCTTATGCGTCTTCAGCGCCTCATCAAGCTCGTCGCCAAGCCCCTTGCGGTCGCCATCGACAATCCGGTCCTTGAGCCGCCCCTCGACCGTTTCTGCGCGTTTCTTCTTGGTGGCATCGGCGGCCTTCCGGTCCGCGAAGATTTCCAGCAATTTATGCAGCGGATCATACCCCTCCGCCCGGCGATCAAAAATCAGATCCTCGCAAACCTTGACCTCTTCCGCCGCGATCAGATGAAGCGGCCGGATTTTGGAAACATGCACAATCGCCCCGGTCATCCCCGCGCGCACCGCATGGTCGAGAAACACCGAATTCAACACCGCCCGCGCCGCTGGATTGAGCCCGAAGGAGATGTTGGATAGCCCGAGAATAATCTGAATATCCGGGAATTCGTCCCGAATCATCTTGATCCCCTCCAGCGTCCACGCCCCGAGCTTGCGATCATCCTCATTGCCGGTGGCAATGGTGAAGGTCAGCGGATCAATCAACAAATCCGACTGCGCCAAGCCAAATTTATCGCAGGCAAACTCCACCAGCCGCCGCGCAATGCGCAGCTTATCGGTAGGCTCCTTGGCCATCCCCACTTCGTCAATGGTGAGCGCAATCACCGCCGCGCCAAACTTCTTGGCGAGCTTGAGCCGTTCGATCGCATGGCCCTCGCCATCCTCGAAATTGATCGAGTTGATAATCGGCTTGCCGCCATGCAGCTTGAGCGCCGCCTCGATCACCGGCGTCTCGGTCGAGTCGATCACCAACGGCGCATTGACCGACGAGGTAAACCGCGTAACCACCGCGTTCATCTCGGCAATCTCGTTACGCCCGACAAACGCGGTGCAAATATCGAGCGCATTGGACGCCTCGGCCACTTGCTCGCGGCCCATGGCGACGCAGCCGTCCCAATCCCCCTCCTCCTGCAACTCGCGCCATTTCTTCGAGCCATTGGCATTGCAGCGCTCGCCGATGGAGAAATAGCTATTCTCCTGGCGCAGCGCCGTCGCACCGTAGAGGCTGGCGACGGAGGGCACCCAAACCGGCTTGCGCAGCACCGGCGCCGGGCGCGGATTGCCCAAGCGGCGCAGCATCGCGTCCAGCGCCTGAATATGCGGCGTGGACGTGCCGCAACACCCGCCGATGAGGTTAACTCCATCCTCGACAACAAACCGCTCCACCCAGCTGGCCATCTCCGGCGCGCCCAGCGGATAATACGTCTTGCCGTCCACAAGCTCGGGCAACCCGGCATTGGGCTGGACCGAAATCAGCCCCGGCCAGTTCTGCGACAAAAACCGCACATGCTCGGCCATCTCCTGCGGCCCGGTGGCGCAGTTCAGGCCCATCAGCGGTACGTCGAGCGCGTTGATCACCGTCGCCGCCGCCGCAATATCCGGCCCTACGAGCAGCGTCCCCGTGGTCTCGACCGTGACCTGCACAAAGATCGGCAGATCGCTCCCCACCAGCGCCCGCGCCCGCTTGGCCCCATTCACCGCCGCCTTGATCTGCAACGTATCCTGGCAGGTCTCGATGAGGATGGCGTCCACCCCCCCGGCAATCAGCCCCTGGGATTGGAGAAACAGCGCCTCCTCCAGCGGATCATAGGCAATATTCCCCAGACTCGGCAGCTTCGTCCCCGGCCCGATGGAGCCGATGACATAGCGCTGCCGCCCATCGGCAAAAGACTCTGCCGCCTCGCGCGCGAGCTCTCCGGCAATTTTGTTGATCTCAAACGCCCGGTCGGTCAGCTCAAACTCGGCCAGCGTAATCGGCGAACCGCCAAAACTGTTGGTCTGCACCATATCCGCCCCGGCCTCGTAATAGCCGCGATGGATCTCGCGCACGATATCGGGCCGCGAGAGATTGAGCACTTCCGTGCAGTTCTCCTTGTCCCAATAGTCTTTCTCGGTATCGAGGGTGAGCGCCTGGACGCGCGAGCCCATGCCGCCGTCGCAGAGGAGGACGTTACGGGAGAGGGCTTCAATAAGATGTGGTCTGGTCATCCTTGTCAGATACACTGGAATATCCCCATGTCCAGAGAATGCACGATAATCCAGACATGCGAATCCAAATCTTGTTCGCCGAACCGGGCGACGCCTTCCTGACAGAAGGCCCTTTCGAGGCGCCAAACGGCGCCTACGCCCAGCGTTTCACCCTGCCCAAATCCAGCCACCAGATCGGCTGCGCCTGCTGCGCGCCCCGCGGCCCGGCTTCGCAGGCCCTGGCCGCCATGTTCCGCGCCCGCGCCACCGGGGTAGCCCCCTACTTCAAATCCGTAACGATCCTGGCCTCCCCCGCCGGGGAGGACGCCGTGCGCGCCGCGCTAGAGGGCGACGTCCTGACCGCCGCCCGCTACCGGCTCTAAAGCGGCAGATCCGCCATCGGGCGGAACAGCCGGTCCTCGCGGTCTGGAAAAGGCAAAAACCCGGAGCGCAAATAAAACGCCCGCGCCTGCGCATCAGGCGCATCGACAATCAACGCCACCGCATCCAGCGTGCTGCGCCAGACGCGATGCAGCGCATCAGCCAGCATGACCCGCGCAACCCCCTGCCCGCGCTGGCGCTCATCGACAACAAGACGGCTCAACCGCGCCGCAGCCATCGGCGGATAGCGCGACGCCTTGCGCTCCGCCCCGCCCAACAGGTCCGGCAGCAACACCGTCGCCGGCGCCAGCGTATAATACCCCCCGACCCCGCCGTCAGGCAGCACCACGACGAACACCGCCGCCAAACGCCGCGCCGCATCCCGCCCGGCCTGATGGCGGAAATACCGGTCCAGCCCGGACACCCCGGCGCGAAACCCGCCGCGCGCATGCGCCGGCCCAAGAACTTCAACCTTCATGTCTTGAGGTTTCTCAACGCCTCGGCAAGCTCCCCGCCCAGCGGCACCGGCGAGACCAGCGCCTCGACAAACGCCCGCCCGTCATTGACCGAAAGCGTCAACCGCTGCTGATCATCAATCACGCGCGCCGCCGCATCCTGCACCGAGGCAAGAACAAAATCGGTGATCGAACGCCCCTGTAACGCCGCCGCATGCCCAATCAGCGCCTTCTGCGGCGCCGTAATCCGCAACTCCAGCCGTTCCGCCCGCAGCCGCGTCGATTTCGGTTTAGACCCAATATTCGCCATACCTCACCTCCACGTGAGGCGATGGTACGGCCAGTCCCTGAAGCTTGCAACGCAGTTATGAAACGACCGGCTTCCCGCGCGGCACGTTCAGCGGCCAACGCTCGCGCAACAACGCCCGCAACCCCCTGCCCTGCGCCCGGGCCAGAGTCTCAGCCTGCGCCCCATTCGCCGCCGGACGCGCCAACAACGACATCGCCAGCATGGTGACACGATACGCCGCATCCGGGTTGCACTTGAACAAGGCCCGGATGATCGCGTCCGCCTCGACATCCATCGGCACGTCAACATTGTTGACAATGTCTTGGATAAAGTCCCGAATCGCTGTGTGTTCTTCGTATGTCACCGGGCAACTAAACAAACCTGAGCCCGCATCGCGCAAGCCCAAATTCCCCATATGACAACGATTTCACCGCCCCGAAGGCCGCCGGACGGACTGGTAAACCAGCCGCACCACCCCCTCTTGCGTGTATCGCTCGACCTCCACCATGCCAATCGAACCCAAAACCATGCGCGAGGCAAAATTATCCTCCCGCGCAACGCCAACAACCCGTTCCAACCCGGCCACATCATGCGCATACCGCAACGCCGCCCCCGCCGCCTCGGACGCCAGCCCATGCCCCCGCGCCTCAGGCCAAAACGCAAACCGCAACGCAACCCCGCGCCCATCCGGCCGATGCATCAGCCCCGTCACACCCAAAAACCGCCCCCCTAACGCCCGAACACTCCACATCCCATGCCCATACGCCCCCCAATCCTGAATATCACGCGCCAACTCCTCCGCGACCTGAACCGGCCCCTTAACCCCGCCCAACATCTGCGCAAACGCCCGCGCATCCCCCTTCAACGCCACCAAATCACGCAAGTCCCAGTACCCAACCGGCACCATCCGCAACCGCCCCGTCTCCAAACTCCAGACCGATAACGCCGTCATGCCAACGGGAGTGGAAAATGGGGGTGAAGGGAAACAAGGCCAGGGGCGCTACCCCTGGCCCACGCTAAGGGCACAGCCCTTAGAACCCTTAATTTTTTTAGAGTCTTAGGAGGGTAGGGTAATTCGCTGGCAAGGACGACGGACATGTGCCCAGGTCCGGGGGAGCGAATTATCTCACCCTCCCAAGACCCTAAGTTACCAGTTCTAAGGGCTATGCCCTTGGCGGGGACCCAGGAGACAGCGCCCCCTGGCCTTACTTCCATCATCCCATCCCCACTCCCGTTGGAATTACCGCGTGAGCGGCCGGTATTTGATGCGGTGGGGTTCGGTTGCTTCGAGGCCCAGTCGGCGGCGTTTATCTTCTTCGTAGGCCTGGAAGTTGCCTTCGAACCATTCGACATGGGAGTCGCCTTCGAACGCGAGGATATGGGTTGCGAGGCGGTCGAGGAACCAGCGATCATGGGAGATGATCACGGCGCATCCGGGGAATTCCATGAGCGCGTCTTCAAGTGCCCGCAGGGTATCAACGTCGAGATCGTTGGTAGGTTCGTCGAGGAGAATGACGTTGGCTTCGGTCTTGAGCATTTTGGCGAGATGGACGCGGTTGCGCTCACCGCCGGAGAGGATGCCGACTTTTTTCTGCTGATCGGAGCCTTTGAAGTTGAACGCGCCGACATAGGCGCGCGAGGCGACGGTGCGCTTACCGAGATGGATGACATCCGTACCGCCCGAGATTTCCTCCCAGACGTTTTTATCCGGGTCGAGCGAATCGCGCGACTGGTCGACATAGCCGAGCTTGACCGTTTCGCCGATCTTGAGGCTGCCGGAATCGGGCTTGTCGTAGCCGGTGATCATTTTGAACAGCGTGGTCTTCCCCGCGCCATTTGGCCCGATCACACCGACAATCCCACCTGGCGGCAGCTTGAAGTTCAGCCCTTCGATCAGTTCGCGGTCGCCAAACCCCTTGCACAGATCGACCGCCTCGATGACCGTCCCACCCAGGCGCGGCCCGGGCGGGATGACGATTTCGGCAACCCCGCCTGAGAGTTCCTGCGACTGCTGGAGCATCTCCTCGTAGCGCTGGATACGCGCGCGAGATTTGGTCTGGCGCGCCTTGGGGCTGGAGGCGATCCATTCCTGCTCTTCGGCCAGGGCGCGCTGGCGCGAGGATTCCTCTTTCTCTTCCTGGGCGAGGCGCTTGCGCTTCTGTTCTAGCCAGGCCGAGTAGTTGCCCTCATAGGGGTAGCCGCGCCCGCGCTCGATTTCGAGGATCCAGTTGGTAACGTTATCGAGGAAATAGCGATCATGGGTCACAAGGATGACAGTGCCGGTATAGTTTTGCAGCGTGCGTTCGAGCCAGGCGACGGATTCGGCGTCGAGATGGTTGGTCGGCTCATCGAGCAGCAGCAGGTCCGGCTTTTCGAGCAGCAACCGGCATAGCGCAACGCGCCTGCGCTCGCCCCCCGAGAGCGGACCAACGGCGGCTTCGGGCGGCGGGCAGCGCAGCGCGTCGAGCGCGATCTCGATACGCCGGTCCAGGTCCCAGCCATCCTCGGCGTCGATTTTTTCTTGCAACGTCGCCTGTTCGGCGAGCAGCGCGTCCATTTTGGCGTCGTCCATCGGCTCGGCGAATTCTTCCGAGATGGCGTTGAACCGCGCCAGCGCCGCGCGCAGATCGGCAAACGCCTCGGCGACGTTCTCACCCACGTTCTTATTCGGATCGAGATGCGGCTCCTGCGCGAGATAGCCAACGCGCGCCCCCTCGGCGGCCCAGGCCTCGCCGCCGTATTCCTTCTCGATCCCGGCGATGATCTTGAGCAGCGTGGACTTACCCGCGCCGTTGACGCCCAGCACGCCAATCTTCACCCCCGGCAGGAAGGAGAGCGTAATCCCCTTAAAAACCTCACGCCCGCCCGGATAGGCCTTGGTGAGATCTTTCATCACATAAACATATTGATAAGCAGCCATGATCCATGCCCTTCAAACTCGGTTGATGAGGGTATAGGGGCGGGCTTGAAGTGCGGCAACAGTCACCGCCGCTTCAGCGTCAGGCCGCTGGTGCGCCGGGCAGGAATCGAACCCGCAACCAAACCGTTATGAGCGGTCCGCTC
>DAOMCN010000121.1:0-6496 GCA_035427885.1 Acidocella sp.
CAGTTGGTTTTCCGTATAGCCATCGCGGTCTTTGACATGGAAAGCGAGGTTGTCCAGCGTCAAGCTCTGCGTCAGTTGAATGCGCTGGATCACGATTGCCGGACGGTTCTCGATAGAGAGAACCTCGTCCCGGTAGCGGACCTGCCCCCAGGATTTGTAGAGGGTATTTTGCGCATAAAGCCCCGCGAGTGAACGCAGGAACGTTGATTTTCCAGTGCCTGACGGGCCCGTCAAGGTGGTGATGCCGTTGGCGGGGACTTCGAACGCGACGTCTGCGAGGATGACTTTACCACCAAAACCGACACCATAGCCATCGCACGCCAGAATGACGGAAGGGATATCTGCGGGGGCTTGCGCAGGCTTTGCGACGGAGGTGGTTTGATGCTCATCAACGGCCGAACGAGACTCAATGGTCTGTGTGAACTCCAAGGCAGCGTCCTCCTCAGCAGGCGTGTCTTGGAGAAAATAATGCAGGATGGCAGATTCGGCTGCGCGAGAGGACGCGCTTTCCGGGACGAGAATTTCTGGTTCAGACATGCGCGCTTCAAAACCTATTGAGTCGATGTCCTGGTCGAGATCTATGCTCGGGACGGTCGCGGCTGAATCGTATGGATCAGGTGCGAAGGGCTTTTTGGGTTTGCGCAGGATTTCCTCAAGTGAGCGAATATCCGCGGGCGATGCGTGAAGATCGCGGCGGAAAACGAAGAGATCGTCCGCAGGTTGCGCCTCCGCCGGCGGTTCCGGGGGCAGGAAAGGTGCTTCATTCGCCTTGAGGGGTTGGGCGAAGCGGGTAAGGTCAATAGGCTCCTCACTGACTTCGGAGCTTCGATCGCGAGCGAGAAGATCCTTCACGAGGATGCCAATGCCAACGAGCAAAATCACCAAAGCAACAGATAATATAATCACATCAGCCCTCAAGATAGGATGCTCGCCCAGATTGAGGGGCATCTTCCACTTCAGGCATCGAGTCCGCCACGAAACATTCGTTCGGCAAAAACGCCAATGCCTGCGTATTAACGGGCCAGCATATTCCACATACCAAACATAGGGCCAACCCAACGGGGCTGATCGTATGCCGTTTGAGGGGGATTGCAAAGAAAAATTAATGGATTTTAACTAGTCAGAGGGGTTTTCTGACACATCTCGCCACGAGTTGAATGGCGGCGGCGGGCCCCAAAGCCACCCCTGCGGCCTTAGCAGGGGCGGGATTGAGGGGGCGTTGGCCTTGGGGTTAGAGCGGTTTGTGTGCTTTTTCGATCAGGCGGCTGAACAGGCCAGGCTTCTTTGGGGCCTTTGGGGCGGCCTTTTTGGCTTCTTCCGCGGCCGCCTTGGCTTTTGCGTTCAGCCAGTCTTCAAGCGATTTTCCGGCTTTCTTGGCGCGTTCCTGTTCGTAGGCGAGTTGGCCTTTGCTCAGTTTTTTTTGTGTGCTGGCAGTCATTTCAGTCTCCAAATATATGGGGAGGGTTGCAGAATGGGGGGTAAAATTCAAGCGCCATTGCGGCTGCGCAGCAGAAGCCGTTCTAGTAGGCCGAGTGCGGCGTAAATCAGGATGCCGCTGATGCCGAGCAGCACCAGGGCTGCGAACATGCGGGGGATTTCCAGGCGGTAGCTGGCTTCGATGATCCGGTAGGCAAGCCCGGACGCAAAGCCGCCAGAACCGGCGACGAATTCGGCTACCACCGCGCCGACCAGCGCCAGTGTGCCGGAGATGCGAAGGCCGGTCAGGAAGTTCGGCAAGGCGGCGGGGAGGCTGAGATAGAACAACGTCTGCCAGCGTGTTGCGCCGTTCAGCCGGAAGAGGTCGAGCAGGTCGGGCGGGGTCGCGGCCAGTCCGGCGGCGGTGTTCGAGAGGATCGGGAAAAAGGCGACAATTGTGGCGCAGACGACGAGGGCGACAAAGGGCTGGTTGACCCAGATGATGATCAGCGGGGCGATCGCGACTACCGGCGTGACCTGTAGGATCACGGCCCAGGGCTGGATGGCGGCGCGGAACAGTCGGCTTGCGGCCATTGCCAGCGCCAGGGCAACGCCGAGCGTTGTTGAGGCGAGCAGGGCGGTAAGGGTGACGGTGAGGGTTGAGATCAGCGCCGGGTTGAGGGCCGCGTAATCGCCCGCATAGGCGGTGAGGATCGCTAGCGGGCCGGGCAGGACGTAAGGCGGTACGCCTAGCGCCCAGACCGCGCCCTGCCACAGGGCGAGGGCGATTAGTCCAAAGATAAAAGGCGCGGCGCGTTCGAATGTGTTGCTCATGCGGGCATGACCTGGCGGAAGGTGTCCGTTACCTGGGCGACAAGGGAGACGTATTCGGCAGTGCTGCGGCGATCTTGTCCTTCGGGAATGTTGGTGCGGATGTCGGCGGCGATGCGCCCCGGTCTTGGGGACATCACCAGGATGCGGCTGGCGAGGAACGCGGCTTCGTAGATCGAATGCGTGACAAAGACGACGGTTTTGCCGCTTTGGCGCCACAGGGCGTGCAGGTCTTCCTGCAGACGGTGGCGGGTGAATTCATCGAGCGCGGCAAAGGGCTCGTCCATCAGCAGGACGAGTGGATTGGAGACCAGGGCGCGCGCTATGGAGACGCGCATTTTCATGCCGCCCGAGAGAGCCTTAGGCCGCATGGCGGCAAAATCTACCAGGCCGACCTGGGCGAGCGCGGTTTGTACGCGCGGAGCGGCGTCCGCCCGGCTTTGTCCGCGCAGGCGCAGCGGCAGATAGACGTTTTCCGCCACATCCGCCCAGGGGAGCAGGGTTGCGTCCTGGAAGACGAAGCCGATACCGCCGGGGCCGGGTTGTTTGCCCTCGTCCCAGGCGATCTGGCCGTCGCTCGGTGTCTCAAGCCCCGCCAGCAGGCGCAGCAAGGTGGATTTGCCGCAACCTGAAGGGCCGAGCAGTGCGACGAACTCGCCAGTGTCGATTTTGGTGGAAATGCCATCGAGCGCCAGCGTGCCATTGTCGAAGCGCTTCGAGACGGAGGCGAGGCGGAGCATTACGGTTTCAGGCCGAATCCGTGATCGACGAATTGCAGCGTATAACCTGCTTTGTAATTCATCGATTTGTCGTACAGGCCGGAGGCGGCCATCTGGCTGAAGAAGGATGCCCAGCGCGCGTCGGTCATGGCGTAGATGCCCAGGGTTTTGGTGTCTCCGGAATCGACGATGCCGCGCGCTTTAAGCTGATTGTAGCCGTAATGCAGCAGGCCAGGGGTCATGTCCGGGTTGGCTTTCTCGATGGCAGCGAAGGCTGGGCTGGGGTCGCCGTAGAGGTAAGAGTACCAGCCCTCGGTCGATGCTTCGATGAAGCGTTGTATCAGGTCTGGGTCGGTTTTCACCAGCTTGTCGCTGGTGGCGATGAGGCTGGCGTAGCCGTCGAACCCGGAGTCCGAGAGCATCAGGACTACGGGCCATTTGCCGGTTTTTTGCTGGATGAGATAGGGCTCGTCGGTGACGTAACCTTCCTGGATGTCCGTCGGGTTGGTGAAGAACGGGGTCAGGCTGAAGCCGTAGGGGCGCAACTGACTGTCGGAATAGCCATACTTGGCCTTGAGGTAGTTCCACCAACTGGCGCGCGTGTCGGAACTTACCGCGATGGGTTTGCCTTTGATGTCGGCGAAGCTGTCGTCGCCGGTGCCGGGATGGGCCAGGAGGATGTCCGGGTCTTTCTGGAAGCCCGCGGCAATGGCGACGAAGGGGATGTGCTCCTGGGCGAAGTTGAGGGCGAGGAAGGAGTTCGAGGTGATGTCGAACGTCAGACGCCCTGCGACCAGGAGTTCGGCATTGTTCACCTCGGGGCCACCTTCCACGATGGTGACGTCCAGGCCATATTTTTTGTAGATGCCGGTGGCGAGGGCCTGATAGTACCCACCGTATTCAGGTTCGGCGACCCAGTCCAGGCCGAAGGTCACCTTGTCGGCGGCGTGCGCGACTGTGACAAAGGCAAGGCAGGCACCGAGCAGGGAGGCGATCTGGATGGACCGGTTCATGGGAGGCTTCCTTGGGGCTTGAGCAGACGATGGATCGCACGACGCTAGAATCAGATATAGAAGATATGTTTCGTAAGGGCAGGGATTAGCATGGGTGAGCCGCGGATCAAGGCGGGAATTTGGGTGTCGGCGGTGTTGCGGATGGGCAATGTCGAAGGCAAGACCGGCATGGTGGTCCGCAAGGGCGATGCGGACGCAGGCGGGGTGCTGGTAATTCTGCGTGGGCGCGCGGGCAATGTCGTGTTGACGCAGTTCCGCGATATGGCCGGGGAACTGGCCTGGATGCGCGGCACTGGCGCGGTTCCGGTGGGCGAGGAAACCACCGACGCCTATGTCGGAAAACAGGTGTCCTATGATCCTGATTTATGGGTAATCGAATTCGAGGCGCTGGATTATCTGCCGCCGTTCGAGGGGAAGATTGTTTAGCGGGGCGGGGGTAAACGGAAACCGCTAAGACTGTTCGAGCGCTTTGCGCATGGCCGCGGCGAGGGCGGGGTTGGTTTCCGCCACGCCTGCGATGGCGCCCAGCCGGTCCGCTTCGTTGCGGTTCTGGCTGAGTTTTACCTTACCCTCCAGCTTTGTGATGTGCAGGACGATGCCAACAATGCCCTTGAGCTGGGATGCGATGAAATCCGCCGGGGCGTCGCTCACCGGCCAGGGTTTTGTGCGCGGGGCTTCGTAGCGGTTGGTCAGGCGGGTGACGATGTCCAGCAATGCTTGCGGATCTTCGACCGTTTCCAGCCGTCCGGTGGCGTGTACGGCCTGGTAGTTCCAGGTTGGCACCACCTTACCGGTTTCCGCCTTCGTCGCATACCAGCTCGGGCTGATATAGCCGTCGAGCGCGGAGAAGATCGCCAGGGACGCCGCGGAGGGGTCGAAATCCCGCCAGTGCGGGTTGGCGCGGGCTACATGCCCGATCAGCAGGTCGGGGGCCTGGAACAGCAAAGGCATGTGCGTGGCCAGCAGGCCGGTTTTGCTGGGCGAGATGAGGACCGGTAGGGAGGCGGCGCGCATGATCGCCTGCAGTTCTTCGGGGCGGTTCTCGACAAAGGCCGGGGGGTTATACATGGCTCAAGCTTTCGGCGGCGTTTACATGCTCGATGTAGTGCGCCAGGAGCCTCGTGGCGATGGGGCCGGGCTTGCCGTCGCCGACGGGCGCGCCGTCGAGCTGGGTGATTGGTTTGACGAAGGAGCTCGCGCTGGTGAGAAAGATTTCACGTGCGGCGCGTAAGCCGGCGAGGGGGATGGCGGCCTCTTTGAAATGGATCTGCCGCTCGTTGAGCTTGGTTATCAGGGCGGCGCGGGTGCAGCCGGGTAGGATGTGCGCGTCGAGGCGGCGGGTGATCAGGTTGCCCTTGGCGTCTACGACCCACACGGAGCTTGCGGCCCCCTCGGTTACGTTATTTTCCGCGTCATAGAGGATGGCTTCATAGGCACCTGCGAGTCGGGCTTTGTGCCGGGCCAGGACATTGGGCAGTAGGTTGGTGGATTTGATGTCGCAGCGCGCCCAGCGTTCATCGGGCAGGCAGATGGCGCTGGCGGCCCAGGTGGCGATGTTCTGCGGCGGGGCGGCGCGGTGCCGGGCGGTGATGACAAGGCTTGGGCGCGGCGAGGGCGAGGGGAACGGGTGGTCGCGCCGGGCGACGCCGCGCGTTACCTGGATATAGATCAGGCCGGTGCTGATACGGTTGCGCCGGAGAAGCTGCTGGATCACGAAAGGTAACGCGGCGGTGGCCAGGGGGGCGCCAAGCTCGATTTCCGCCAGGCTACGGCTCAGTCTGGCGAGGTGCAGGGCGGCGTCGATCAACCTGCCGTTATGGACGTAGATAACCTCGTATACCCCGTCGCCAAACTGGTAGCCACGGTCTTCGATGCTGACCGTGGCGTCGCGTAGCGGGAGGTATTGGCCGTTGACGTAGGCGATGCTCATCGCTGTTAGCGGTTCAGGGCGGCCATGGCTGGGGCGGCATAGCGTGTACCCTGTGCAGCGCCGGGGGCGAAGGTGGTGGACAGGGTTTTTAGCGCATCGGCGGAAAGGGTGATGTCGAGCGCGCCGATATTCTGCTCCAGGTAGTGGCGGCGCTTGGTGCCCGGGATGGGCACGATGTCCGCACCCTGGGCCAGGACCCAGGCCAGGGCGACCTGTGCCGCCGTACAGGAATTAGCAGTCGCGATTTCCTCGATGGTGGTGACCAAGGCCCGGTTTCGGGCGAAGTTCTCTGGTGAAAAACGGGGGCCGCTCTTGCGGTAGTCGTCGCTCGGCAGGTCGGCGTTGGAGTTGAACGTGCCGGTGAGGAAGCCGCGGCCGAGCGGGCTGTAGGGGACAAGGCCGATTCCGAGTTCGCGTAGGGTGGGCAGAATTTCGTCTTCCACGTCCCGGGTCCAGAGCGAGTACTCGGACTGGAGCGCCGTAATGGGATGCACGGCGTGCGCCCGGCGGATCGTGTCGGGTCCGGCCTCCGAGAGCCCGATGTGGCGCACCTTGCCTTCGGCGACGAGTTCGGCCAAGACGCCGAC
>DAOMCN010000122.1:0-6486 GCA_035427885.1 Acidocella sp.
AAGACGCTGTCGATCTCGTCCACCGTGACGTCTGCGCGCTCTAGGGCGAGGTCTACCGTCGCGCCCAGCTTTTGGATGTCCGGGGCGATCCAGGACTCGAAATCAGCCCGCGAAATCTCACGGTCGATGACGAAATCATTGTACGCGAACTGCAATCTTGCCGAGGGCGCGCGCGAGAGCTGGGCCTTTGTGGCGCTGACCGTCTGGTAGAGCTGGTAGCCCAGTTCGTCGCGGATCAGGCTGATCAGGTTGCGCAGCCGCGCCGGCTCCGCGCTGGCGCGCGCTACCTCCTCGATCTCGCGCAGCATGCGCGGCGTGCGCATCAGGGAGAGCCGGTGCCAGCGGGCGAAGCCGGAGAAATATTCGACCGGGACCGGCAATTGCGTGCCCATGATTTTATACGTCCCGCCCTTGCCCAGCAGCGGCGAGACGGCGTTGTCGATGATCCGGTAGTCGAACGTGTCCCCGGCGATGCCCACGCCGCTATGGCCGAGCGAGCACACCGGCTGGGCAGCGCCCGGCGAGAAGCGCAGTACCGAAAAATCGCTGGTGCCGCCGCCGAAATCGCCGATCAGTACGGTCGCAGGCGCGCTTAGCGTGCGGGTGAAGCGATAGCCTGCCGCCTCGGGCTCCAGCGCCACGTCGATCTCGGGGAAGCCAGCACCGGCGTAGCTTGAGCGCAGGCGCGTCTCGCCGAAATCATCCTCGGCGAAATCACCCGCGAAGCGCACGGGGCGACCGGAGACGATATGCGCGCCTTCATGCCCCGTACCGAGCAGGGCGCGCAGGAACACCGAGACCATTTGTTCGAGCGTGAAAATCCGGCCAAAGATATTGGTCTGCGTAAAACTGCGCTGGGCCAGATAGGTTTTCATCGACATGATCAACCGACTATCCATCGGGTCGTCGAGATATGCCTCGATTGCTTGCGGCCCGGCGGCGTGGTGCAGATGGCTGCGGCCTTTATCCTGCTCGCTCCAGAAGCAAAGTACCGTGCGAAATACGTCGAACTCCGCATCCCCGAGGGCGAAGCGCCGGGTGCGCACTGTGCCGTCCGGGTCTAGCAGCGCCACCACGCTGTTGGTCGTGCCAAAATCAATGCCGATCAGTTGTGTCATATCCCCGCCATGTCTTCGCGATAAAGCCTCAAACAAAAATCAGGCGGCCCATCTCCAGGCCGCCTGATCCATTTATTCCCGTGTATTGGTTCAGGTATCGAGATTCGCCACCTTGAGCGCGTTGGTCACGATAAAATCGCGGCGCGGCTCGACGACATCGCCCATCAGCGTCGAGAAGATCTGGTCCGTGTCCTCCGCGTCGGTGATTTTGACCTGCAGGAGGCGGCGCACTTGCGGGTCCAGCGTCGTCTGCCAGAGTTCCTCGGGGTTCATCTCGCCCAGACCTTTAAAGCGGCTAATGGTCAGCCCCTTGCGACCGTAGGCGAGCAGGGTTTCCCACAGCGCCGCCGGGCCGGGAATGGGTTTGGCCGGGCCGTCGATCGCGAGGCTGGCGTCCGCGCCGAAGAGCGCCGAGAGACGCGCGCTGCGCTCGGCCAGATAGCGCGCCTCCGCCGTGCGCAAGACCGCGGCCTCGACCGTGTAGCGTTCGGCGACGCCGCGCACCATGCGCCCCAGCGTGATCCCGGCGGCGTCGGAGGTGACGACCCAGCCGCGTTCGGTTGGCAGGGCGTGGGCGTTGAGCCGGTTGGTCAGCGCTTGGTCGCGTTCCGGGTCGCCCAGCGCGCTGGTGGCCATCAGCCCGGAGATGGCCATTTGTTCGAGATACGTAATCGGCAAAAGTCCTGAGAGCGCCTTCAACCGATGCACAGCCTGGCCGATCCAGGCCATCTCCCCGCGCAGTTCGTCGCCCTTATAACGCGTGCCGTCCGCTGCCACGAGTTCCGCCTCCCCCAGAGCGCGTTCCAGCAGGAAACTTTCCAGCGCATCGTCGTCCTTCAAATAGCGCTGGTCGTTGCCGCGCTTGGCGCGGTAGAGCGGGGGCTGCGCGATGTAGAGATAGCCGTGCTCGATCAGCGCGGGCATCTGGCGATAGAAAAAGGTCAGCAGCAGTGTGCGAATATGCGAACCGTCCACGTCCGCGTCCGTCATGATGACGATGCGGTGGTAGCGCAATTTGTTTTCGTCGAAGCCGCCCTGCTCGGGCTCGCCCCGGCCGATCCCGGCGCCCAGCGCGGTGATCAGCGTGCCAATTTCCTGCGAGCCCAGCATCTTGTCGAAGCGCGCCCGCTCGACGTTGAGGATCTTGCCCTTGAGCGGCAAAATCGCCTGGAATTTACGGTCCCGGCCTTGTTTGGCCGAGCCACCTGCGGAGTCACCCTCGACCAGGAACAGTTCGGATTTCGCCGGGTCGCGCTCCTGGCAATCGGCCAGCTTGCCAGGCAGGGAAGAAATGTCCAGCACGCCCTTGCGGCGGGTCAGCTCGCGGGCGCGGCGCGCGGCCTCGCGGGCGGCGGCGGCGTCCATGACCTTGCCGACGATGTTCTTCGCTTCCTTCGGATGCGTCTCGAACCAATGGCTCAGCGCGTCGGCGACGGCGGCCTGCACCACCGGCTGCACCTCGGAGCTGATCAGCTTGTCCTTGGTCTGCGAGGAGAATTTTGGGTCCGGGACTTTTACCGAGAGCACGGCGGTCATGCCCTCGCGCATGTCCTCGCCGTTTAGCTCCAGATTGTCTTTCTTGCTCATTCCTTGGGCATATTTGGAGACGACGCGGGTCAGTGCCGCGCGGAAGCCGGCGAGATGGGTGCCGCCGTCGCGCTGGGTGATGTTGTTGGTGAAGCAGAGCATCGTCTCGTGGTAGGAATCATTCCAGGTGAGTGCGAACTCGACGCGGATGCCGTGTTCCTTGGCTTCGCCGATCGAGGTGATCGGCTCGCCCAGCACGGGGGTTTTGGCGCGGTCGAGCCAGATGGCGAATTCCTTGACGCCGCCTTCATAGTGGAATTTTGCTTCCTGCACCGGCTCGTGGCGTTCGTCGCGCAGGATGATGGCGAGGCCGGAGTTGAGGAAGGCCAGCTCGCGCAGGCGGCGCTCGAAAACCGCGTAGTCGAAATCGGTATGGGTAAAGGTTCCGGCGGAGGGCTTGAAGGTGACCTCGGTGCCGTTGGCGTGGTCCGCCGGGCCTACCAGGGTCAGCGGGGCCACTGTCTCGCCGTGTTCGAAGCGGATGTAATGTTCCTCGTGGTTGCGCCAGATGCGCACTTCCATCCATTCAGAGAGTGCATTCACCACCGCTGCGCCGACGCCGTGCAGCCCGCCGGAGACTTTGTAGGAGTTCTGGTTGAACTTGCCGCCCGCGTGGAGCTTGGTCAGCACAACCTCGGCGGCGGAGATGCCTTCCTCGGCGTGGATGTCGGTCGGGATGCCGCGTCCGTTGTCGCGCACGGTCATGCTGCCGTCGCCGTTGAGCACCGCCTCGACGCGCGAGGCGTAGCCCGCCTGGGCCTCGTCCACGGCATTGTCGATGATCTCAAAGCCCATGTGGTGCAGGCCCGAGCCGTCGTCGGTGTCGCCGATATACATGCCGGGGCGTTTGCGCACGGCGTCCAGGCCTTTAAGGACGCTGATCGAGGCCGCGTCGTAGGCGTCCTCGGGGGCGGTTTCGGTCGGGTTCGGGATAAGCGGCTCAGACATAAAGGCGGGTACTCCAGAAGCGTCGGGAATCCCGCGTTTTATAGCCGAAACCGACCCAGATACCTAATCCTCCCCGGTGACGATGGTTGCCCCCAGCGCATTGGCCAGCGTGCCGATGGCCACGCGGAACGGGCCGCGCAGGGCTGCCGCCGGTGTGCCCAGCTGGGTGCTCCGGGGGACAATGCGCGGCAGGTCGGGGATGACCGCGTCGAAACGCAGGCCCATGGTCTGTTCCATATAGGTCTGGCTCAACCCTCCCGGCGTCCCGGCCTTGTTGAGTACGACCATTGTGCGCGGAGATTGCGACGGGCCGCCAGGTAGGGTCAGTAATTTTTCGAGGTTGCGGATGGATATCATGCTGGGATCGAGCACGATGACGCGCTGTTGGGCGATGAAGAGCAGGTCTCGCGCCAGCGTCGAGAGGCTGGCCCCGGCGTCGGCCACGACAAAATTATAGCGCGCGCGTAGAATCTGGATCAGCAGATTGGCGCTGCCTGGCTTATTGTCGAGGTCCTTGCTCAGCGCTTCAAGCCCGGCCAGGACGTGCAGCCGCTCGCCCGCGGTGCTCATGGAGCGTTCGATGAACAGAGGATCCACACGCTCGGGCGCCGCGAGGGCTGCGCCGAGGGCGTTGTTGACGTTGAGGTTGAGGTTGAGCGCCACCGTTCCATTGTGCAACTCGCCGTCCAGCAGGACGGTATGGCGGTGTAGCCCGGCGCTGATGTGCCAGGCGAGGTTGGTGGCGATGGTCGAAGTGCCGACCCCACCGCGCGCGCCGGTGACGGCGACCAGCCGGCCGCCGCGCAGCGCCGCGGGTTCTGTTTGCTGCTTGCCGATGAGGGGTAGAAAACTCCGCTCCACGGCCGCGCGGGTCAGCGGCTTGGCGAGATATTCGCTGACGCCCATGCCTTTGGTGATGGTGCGGTAGATGCTGATGTTCTGGATTTCTCCGATCGCCAGGACGACCGTGCCGGGTTCGACCGCATCGGCCAGTTCGGTCATCGCGTTGATCGGTTGATCCTCGCCCGAGAGGTCGATCAGGATGACTTCCGGCGTGGTCATGGCCGCCAGAATCGCGAGCGAGGCGCGGAAATCGACGACATGGATCTGGTTGTTATGCGGCAGATATTCCTCCAACGCCTCGTGCAGCATGGTGGCGCTGGCGGCGTCGCGGGCAAAACCGACAAAGGCCTCGCGCTTGGTGGCGGGCGTGCGGGCCGCGATCGGCTTGGCGAAGCTGGGGCTGTAGGCCGGCGCGGGGGGGGCGGACTCTTGCTGGCGAGGCAGGCGCTCGGTGACCGTTCGGCTGTCTGGCATGGCTTTAAAACTTTCCCTATACGAATGTCGGACCTTTTGCCGGACGCCGCATTTTCACCCCAAAAAGATTGATGTGCCGTTAATGTAGCGAAGCGTCGGGGCGATAATCATGCCCGGCGGGCCGATTGCGCCCGCGGCGCTTCCCGTCGGGCGCGGGTTTCGCTATCAGCCGGGTTCAATTTGGATTGGATGAACGATGGCTAGACAAAAGCACGGCCGCAAACTCGATGGCTGGCTGATTCTCGATAAACCGCAAGGCATCACCAGCACTCAGGCGGTCAATAAGGTGAAGCGGGCGCTGGATGCGCAGAAGGCGGGGCATGGCGGCACGCTGGACCCGCTGGCAACGGGCATTCTGCCGATCGCGCTCGGCGCCGCGACCAAGACCGTGCCTTATGTCATGGACGGGACCAAGCTTTACCATTTCACCATCCGCTTCGGCGAGGCGCGCGATACGGACGATGCCGAAGGCGCGGTCACCGAGACTTCGGATGTTCGTCCGAGCGACGAGGAGATCCGCGCGGCGCTGCCCGCTTTTCGCGGTTCGATCATGCAGATCCCACCGGCTTTCTCGGCGATCAAGGTCGAGGGTGAGCGGGCCTACGACCTTGCCCGCGCCGGGGCACCGCCCGAGCTGCCGCCGCGCCCGGCGCAGGTGGACCGCTTTGAGTTCCTCAACCGCCCGGATGCCGATACCGCCGAGTTCGAGGTCGAGTCCGGCAAGGGCGTCTATATGCGCTCGCTCGCCCGGGATCTCTCGCGCGCCTGCGGGACGGTTGGGCATATCGTCGTGCTGCGCCGCCTGCGCGTGGGGCCATTCCTGGAGAACATGGCGGTTTCTATGGACACGATCCTCGATCCGGGGCATACGCCCAGCGATCTAGCCGAACTCGTTCGGCCGCTCGAGACCGCGCTGGACGACATCCCGGCACTGGCCCTGACGGCTGCCGAGGCACACGCCCTCTCACAAGGCCAGGCCATTAGCCTGGTTGACCTGATGGGACGGATTCCAGAAGCCGCCAATCCTGATGAAGGGCTGGTACGCATACTGGCGGCGGGACGCGTTCTGGCCCTGGCCCGACTCTCCGATGGGTGGCTGAAGCCGGAACGGTTGCTGCAACATTTTTCGTGAAGGATATCACGATGTCGATTACCGCTGAGCGTCGCACGACGCTGATCGCCGAATACGCCACCGCCGCCAACGACACCGGCAGCCCCGAAGTGCAGGTTGCCCTGCTCTCCGAGCGGATTGCCAACCTCACCGAACATCTCAAGACTCACGCGAAGGATTTCCATTCTCGCCGCGGTCTGCTCGTGCTCGTGGGCCAGCGCCGTTCACTGCTCGACTATCTGAAGCGCAAGAACGTTAAGCGCTACCAGGATCTCATCGGCCGGTTGAACCTGCGCCGTTAGTGAAACAAGCGGGGCAAATGCCCCGCTTTTTTTTACCTTGTGTGGCGGCCTCCGAAAGGCAGATATTTCCTTTAAAGTCGAAATTAACCATCGCAGCGTCCTG
>DAOMCN010000123.1:0-6393 GCA_035427885.1 Acidocella sp.
ACCAATTTTTATTTGGTAAATTATTATTGCCATAACTGGCTTGGCTATGATAAATGACCTCTGCCAAACACAATAAACCGTGCCAAAGCGCGCGGGCTTGGGGGAAAACGTGAACCACGGGACTAGCCAGGCTACACAATCCTCGCCGCATGTCGCGCTGTTCGCGACCTGTCTGGTAAACGCGATGCGCCCCGCTATCGGCTTTGCCGCGCTCTCGCTGCTCGAACAGGCCGGGTGCCGGGTCGAAGTGCCGCTGGGCCAGACCTGCTGCGGCCAACCGGCGCTCAATACCGGCGATACCGAGGGCACGCGCCAGATCGCGCGGCGGAACATCGAAATGCTGGAACAGTTCGACCATGTCGTGGTGCCATCCGGCTCCTGCGCCGCGACAATCCGGCTGCATTACCCCGAGCTGTTCGAACATGACTTGGTCTGGGCGCAGCGCGCGCGCGAACTCGCGGGGCGGACCTATGAGCTGCTGAGCTATCTCGCCGATGTACGCGGCTGGTCGCCCACTGGCGTCCGGCTGGAACAGACCGCGACGTATCACGACAGTTGCAGCGGCCTGCGCGAGCTGGGGGTCAAGGCGCAGCCGCGCAAGCTGCTTGGCGCGGTCGAGGATCTTACCCTGCGCCGGCTGGAGGGCGAGGAAACCTGCTGCGGTTTTGGCGGCACGTTCTGCGTCAAATATCCGGCGATTTCGAACGCCATTGTCGAGGAAAAGGCAGTCGCGGTGGAAGCGAGCGGCGCTGCGTTGCTGCTCGGCGGGGATCTTGGCTGCCTGATGAACATGGCGGGCAAGCTGCACCGGCGCGGTACGCCGGTGCGCGCGTATCACGCAGCGGAAATTCTCGCGGGCATGGGCGACGAACCGGCGATTGGCGAAACCCCATGAGCGATCCTGGAGATTTTGCCGCACGGGTGGACGCGGCGCTGGGCGATGCGACGCTTAAACGCGCCATCGAGCGCACCACCGGCACGGCGCGCACGAAACGCGCCGCCGCGATCGCCGCATGGCCGGAATTTCCGCAGGCGCGCGAGCTGGGCCGCGACATGAAGGACCATGTAATCGAGAATCTCGCGCATTATCTGGTCGAATTCGAGAAAAACGCGCTGCGGGCAGGGACCAAGGTGCATTGGGCGCGAACCGGGGCGGAAGCCTGCGAGATCGTTGTCGATATCTGCCGTAAGGCGAAGGCGAAATCCGTGACCCGCGCGAAATCCATGCTGGGCGAGGAAATAGGCCTGCCGCATGCGCTCGAAGCCGCGGGGATCGAGCGGATCGAGACCGATCTCGCCGAGCATATCATCCAGCTCGCGGGCGATCCGCCTTCGCATATCGTCTGGCCTGCACTGCATAAAACCCGAGAGCAGGTGGCAGAGCTGTTCCGCGCGCACCACCGCGATCCGGGCGCGATGGCGAGTGTCGAGGCGATGGTCGCCAGTGCGCGACGGCAGTTGCGCGAAAAATTCATGGCGGCGGATGTCGGTATTTCCGGCGCGAATTTTTTGATCGCCGATACCGGCGCGGTGTGTACCGTCACCAATGAAGGCAATGCAGAGCTGACGACGACGCCACCGCGCGTGCATATCGTCACCGCCGGGATTGAAAAGCTGGTGCCGAGCATGACGCATGCGATGGCGATGCTGCGGCTGCTCGTGCGCTCAGCGACCGGGGCGGAGCTGACGCAATACACGACCTTCCACGCCGGGCCGAAGCGGGACGGGGATCTGGACGGGCCGGAGGAATTTCACATCGTCCTTGTTGACGCCGGGCGCACGCGCATGTTGAACGAGGGGCTTGCGGAAATGCTGCGTTGCATTCGTTGCGGTGCCTGCCTCAATCATTGCGTGGTGTACCGGCAGATCGGCGGGCATGCGTATGGCGCGACCTACCCTGGGCCGATGGGCTCGGTGCTGACGCCGATGCTGAACGGGCTGGAGGAATCGGTGGATCTGCCGCGCGCCTGCACGCTCAACGGCCAGTGCCAGGAGGTTTGTCCGGTGGCGATTCCGCTGCCAACCCTGCTGCGCGGTTGGCGCGAAAAGGCGTGGCAGCGCGGGTTTGAGCCGGCGAGGGTTCGCTGGGCACTGCGGCTCTGGCGGTTTTTCGCCCTACGGCCTTGGCTTTATGAAACCGCTGGGAATATCACGCTGCGGGTGATGCCGCTCTTTGCCCGGCACGGCTGGATTTCGCGCATGCCGCTGGCGGGCGGATGGACCGCGCACCGGGATATGCCGAGCCCATCGGGCGGCACGTTCCTCGCGCAATATCGCCGGAGTGTTCGAAAATGAGCAGCGCAAGAAACGAGATTTTGGAAGCGATCCGCGGCGGGACGCCGGATGCCGACGCCATCGCGGCGCAGGCGCGGCGGCTGCGCGCCGGGGCGTGCCGGCCAGAGCGCGTAAACGGCCCCGCGGATGTCGTGTTTCTCGAGCGGCTGCGCGCGCCGGGCATTGCCGCGACGGCGGAACGCGTCCTCACGATGCAAGATTTTCCAGACGCCGTGCGGCGTTATCTGACCACGCAACAGCTTGCCCCCACCGTTGCCCTGCAACCGCATGCCGCGTTGCAGGCGCTTAACTGGGCGGGGATTGAGACACATGCGCATATCGGCACGGATGAGTTGGTCGCGGTTGGGCTCGCGCTGGGGGGCATCGCCGAGACGGGATCTCTAGTGTTCCATTCCGGCCCCGCCTCGCCCACGCTGTTCGCGTTTCTGCCGCTGCATCACATCGTTGCGGTGCGAGCGAGTACGATCTGGCCTTGGCTTGAGGATTATGCTGACGCTGTCTCGGATTCTCCGCAACCGCGCAACGTCAACCTCATCACCGGGGCGAGCGGGACCACGGATATCGAGGGTACGCTGGTACGCGGCGCGCATGGTCCAGGCTGGCTACATGTCGTCCTCGTTGGCGACGCGCGAGACGCTTCATAGGCTTCACGTTTACCACAAAAAAGGATTGTAGATGTTCGCACAATTATTGACGCCCGTGGGAGGCAGCCTCGGGCTGTCCTTCCTTGTGGCGGTACTTCCCGTGGTCACGGTGCTGATCTTGCTCGGCGTCCTGCGCCGCGCCGCATGGCAGGCCTCGCTGGCCGGGCTCGTCGCTGCGCTTGTCATTGCCATAACGATTTGGAAAATGCCCGCAGGTCTGGCGCTGGATTCGATCGCGGATGGCGCTGTGTTCGCCGTCTGGCCAGTGATGTGGATTGTCGTTAACGCGCTACTGCTCTACAATGTCGCTGTAAAATCGGGGCGCTTTGAGGCCTTCCGTAAATGGGTCATCGAGCATCTGCCCAATGACCGCCGGGTCGTGCTGGTGGTCATCGGCTTTTGTTTCGGCGCGCTGCTTGAAGGTATCGCAGGCTTTGGCACGCCGGTTGCCATTACCAGCTCGCTGCTGATCCTCGTCGGTTTTCCCCCGCTCGAAGCGTTGGTCTTTGTGTTGATCTTCAACACCGCGCCGGTGGCCTTCGGCGCGCTTGGCGTGCCAGTGACGGTTCTGGGCGCGGTGACGAGCCTGCCCGCAACGGCGCTGGCGCAAATGATCGGACGGCAACTTCCGGTGATCGCGCTGATCTTGCCGTTCTATGTCATGACCATCTACGGCGGCTGGCGCTCGATCAAGGCGCTCTGGCCTTTGTTGCTGGTGGCAGGAGGAAGTTTCGCGGCTGCGCAGTTCGTGACCTCCAACTATATCGGCTATTCGCTGACCGATGTGCTCTCCTCGCTCGGCTCGCTAATTACAACGCTGCTGTTCCTCCAGGTCTGGAAGCCCAAGCCGGACGCACAGTTCGCAATCCAGGAGACCACGCTGCAGGCCGAACGCGCGAGCGGGCACGTGGCCCCTTGGCAGGGCTGGATCCCCTGGGTTGTCGTCTCCGCCACGGTGATCGTCTGGACGACCTATAAGGTTGCGCTGGTTGGCCAACGGGTAATCGCCTGGCCGGGCCTGAACAAGGCGATTTCGATCACCCTGTATCATGGCAAACCTTATGGCGCTGTCTGGGGTTTTCAGCCGCTTGGCACCGGCACCGCGATTTTGCTCTCGGCCGTGGTCACGGCCCTGCTCGTTGGCCTCTCTCCGTCCGCGTTTCTTGGCTGTATCCGCCAGACCGCCAAACAGGCCTGGGTCGCGGTGGTGACCGTCATGCTCATCATCGGCCTCGCCTATCTGATGAACTATTCCGGCCTTGCCTTCACCCTCGGCGCTGGCGTCGCCGCGACCGGACATTTGTTCGTGCTGCTCTCGCCGTTCCTGGGCTGGATTGCCGTCATGCTCTCGGGCAGCGACACCTCTGGCAACGCGCTCTTTGGAAATTTGCAGGTGGTTGCAGCCCAACAACTTAACCTCAACCCCGTCCTCTTCGCCGCGACCAACTCCTCCGGCGGCGTGATGGGCAAGATGATCTCGCCGCAGAATATCGCGACCGGGGTTTCCGTCACCGGGATGGTCGGCCAGGAAGGCAAGGTGTTCGCGCGTACATTCCCCCACAGCGTGGTCCTGACCTTGTTGCTCGCGGGGCTGGTGGTCGTTGAACAATTCCTGATCCCATGGGTTATTCCGGTGGTCCATACGCTACACTGACGCCGCTGCCTCTGACCTCCCTGCGCGCAGGGAGGTCAGAATCAAATTCTACAAAGGACATTCCATGTTGGCTGGCGATAACACGAAGCTGATCCAGCAACTCAGAGAACAGGTGGGTGCCAAACACGTCCTGACCAGCGCGCAAAGTACGCGGCGTTACGCAACGGGCTTCCGCTTTGGCGGTGGGCCTGTACTCGCGGTTGTTAGGCCGGGGAGTCTGCGCGAGCAGTGGCGGGTTCTCAACCTTTGTGTTTCGGCCAACAAAATCATCATCATGCAGGCGGCCAATACCGGGCTGACCGGCGGCTCGACGCCAGACGGCACGGATTATGACCGCGAGATCGTCATCATCAACACCCTGCGCATGGCGACGGTACACCTCATCGACAATGGGCGGCAGGTCATCTGCCTGCCCGGCGCGACACTTTTTCAACTCGAGAAAATGCTCCGCCCGCTCGGACGCGAACCCCATTCTGTGATCGGCTCGTCGTGCATCGGCGCCTCGGTCTTTGGCGGTGTGTGCAATAACTCCGGTGGCGCACTGATCCGCCGGGGACCGGCGTTCACGCAGCTTGCCCTTTTTGCCCAGGTTGATGCACAAGGAAAGGTGCGTCTGGTCAACCATCTCGGCGTGCGCCTGGGCAACGATCCCGAAACCATGCTGGCAAAACTCGAATCCGGAGACTTCGACGAAGGCGATACTGACCACGACCCGAGCCGCGCCGCCTCCGATGGGAACTACGCGCAATACGTGCGCGACACCGCAGCCGATACGCCCGCGCGCTACAACGCCGACCCGCAACGGCTCTATGAGGCCTCGGGTAGTGCGGGCAAGGTGATGCTCTTTGCCGTACGGCTGGACACCTTCGAGATGGAAGCGCAAACCGCCGTGTTCTATATCGGAACCAACGACGTTTCCGAACTCACCAGGCTAAGGCGCGATCTTTTGGAAACATTTAGCACCTTGCCCATCGCCGCCGAGTATCTCCACCGCGACGCATTCGACATCGCCGAAAAATACGGCAAGGACATGTTCCTGACCGTCCAGTTTCTCGGCACGGACCGGCTACCCGCGCTGTTCGCGCTGAAGGCGCGCTTCGATGCCCTCGCCGCAAGGTTGAAATTTCTGCCGCGCGACCTCAGCGACCGGCTAATGCAGATTGCGGGGACATTGTTCCCAGTGCATCTGCCCAAGCGGATGAAGGAATATCGAGACAAGTTCGAGCATCACCTGATGCTGAAAATGTCCGGTCCCGGCATTGCTCAGGCGCGCGACTATCTCGCGGGGAGTTTCCCCTCCGCCGACGCCGCGTTTTTTGAGTGTACGCCCGAGGAGGGGAAGAAGGCGTTTCTTCATCGCTTTGCCACCGCAGGGGCTGCAATCCGCTACCGCGTGGTGCATCACCGGGAGGTCGAGGATATCGTCGCGCTGGACATCGCCCTTGCGCGCAACACGCGAGATTGGTTCGAGACGCTGCCTGCGGAAATCGAAGCGCCAATCCTCCACAAACTCTATTACGGACATTTCTTTTGCTACGTATTCCACCAGGATTACATCGTGCGCAAAGGCGCTGACACGTTGGCGCTCGAACATCAGATGTGGAAACTTCTCGACCAGCGCGGGGCGCAATATCCGGCGGAACATAATGTCGGGCATTTATACGAGGCAAAGCCCGCGCTGGCGGCGCATTACAAGGACCTAGATCCGTGCAATTGTTTCAACCCCGGCATCGGAAAAACCTCAAAGCGGGTATGTTGGGAATAACGCTGAAAATGCCTGCCGGATTTTAGCCGTAGTAT
>DAOMCN010000124.1:0-6370 GCA_035427885.1 Acidocella sp.
TCGAGTTGGAAAACGTCGTCTGCACGCCGCATCTGGGCGCCGCGACGAATGAGGCGCAGGAGAATGTGGCGTTGCAGGTTGCCGAGCAGATCAGCGATTTCCTGCTGACCGGTTCCGTCACCAACGCGCTCAACATGCCGAGCGTTTCCGCCGAGGAAGCCCCGCGCCTGCGTCCCTATATGGAACTCTGCCGTCTGCTCGGCGCCTTTGCCGGTCAGTTGACCCAGGCCAAGGACGGCGTGATCCAGCGCGTACTGATCGAGTACGAGGGGGCTGCGGCGCCGCTCAACCACCGTCCGCTCTCTGCGGCCGCGCTGGCCGGGCTGCTCGGGCCGGTGATGGAAGGCGTGAACATGGTCAACGCCCCGGTCTTCGCGCGCGACCACGGGATTGAAGTCGCCCAGGCGACCAACGAGTTCTCCGGCGATTATCACACCCTGGTGCGTATCACCGTGGTGACGCCGGACCTGACCCGCGCCGTGGCCGGGACGTTGATCGGCAATGGCCGTCCGCGTCTGGTGGAAATCAAGGGCATCAAGGTCGAGGCCGATTTCGCGCCGCACATGCTCTACGTCACCAACAAAGACAAGCCCGGCTTCATCGGCCGTTTCGGCATGACCCTGGCCGATGCGGGTGTGAACATCGCCACCTTCCACCTCGGCCGCGCCGCCGAGGGCGAGGACGCGATCTGCCTCGTCTCGACTGACGGTGATACGCCCGAGGCCGTGCTCGCCCAGGTCCGCGCCCTTCCGCTGGTGACCCAGGCAACGACGCTGGCTTTCTAAGACGCCGCAAGCCGGGAATTGTAAGGCCAGGGGTGGCGACGCCCCTGGCCTTATTTTTTGGCGTTTCAAGTAAAATTCGTTAGAGCGTGCAGCGGCAATGCTGGATGTGGGACCGTGATGACGCAGTGGTTTAAGAACTTACGATACATCCCCATCAAATCCGTGCTGGTTACATTTTTTATACTCTGCGCGTTGCCCACCGGGCTGATGATGGTATGTATCACGCCTCCGGGGCAGGTGCCCGACGAATCGGCTCACCTTGCCCGCGCCGAAGGTTTGCTGCACGGTGCGCTACTCGCAGAACGCAGAGTTGTCCTCAGCCGACTCACGGGGCGGCCTGCTTTGAAGGCCGAGGTCCAGGTTGATCAAGGCCTGTATGCCGTTACTTTTCAGGGTGATACTTCGCGCATTGATGGTCGCCCGGTGGTGACGCGGCAGGATTTCCAGGCGCTCATGGCGCTACCGGCGGATCATCGCCGGATATTGGTCAACATTTCGAACACGGGCACTTATTTCCCGGCGGCTTATGTTCCGGCCACGCTTGGCCTGGCGCTTGGGCGGGCCACACATGCGCCGCCTTACGCCTGCTTGCTTCTGGCCCGACTATTCATGTTGGCGACGTTTCTGGTGCTAGGGGCGCTGGCGCTGATACTGGCCAGCTTCGGCGAGGCCGCACTGCTAACGCTGCTGATCCTGCCGATGACCCTGTTTCTGGCGGGTTCCATCAACCAGGATGGCGTGTTGATCGCCGCTTCCTGCCTTTCCTGCGCAATGCTCACGCGCGGCACAAAGGGTTACCGGCTGCTTGCGATGGGGATGATGGTAGTGTTCCTCGGCGCAAAGCCGCCTTACGTCTTGCTGCTGGGGATATTCCTGCTGCCGCTTTCCGGGGCGGGCTTTTTACGCCGGCTGCGCGACGTGGTGATAGCAGGTCTGCCGCTTCTGTTTTGGGTCGGGCTGATTTCTCTTTTTGTCGTCGTTCCATTCAGCAAAGCCGCTTACCTGCCGGGCCCGCTCTATACGGGAGACGGCAGTGTAATGATGTACGCCACCAATGCGGGCGCTAATCTGCACATTCTGCTTGCGCAACCTTCGCGGTTGCTCTCCTTGCCGTGGCACGCAGCGGCCCAGCACGGCGTCAGCTGGCTTCAACAGATGATCGGCGTTCTAGGCAATTTACAGATTGTGCTGCCGGATCGTTATTACCTATCATGGGGCTTCGCCCTGTTGGTAGCCTTCTCAGGGGTTGCGCTTGGCCCGCGGCCAGCGCAGCCCCCCGCACAGATATGGGCAGATTGTTTGTTTACAGGCCTTGTCGTGCTTTCAACCTGCTGGTTGATCCTGATCTCCCTATACGTCTGCTGGACGCCGGTCGGGCTTGATCATATCGAGGGTCTGCAAGGCCGCTATCTGCTGCCGATATTGCCGGTGCTTCTGTTCGCGATCCCGGCGTGGCCCAGTCGCCTGCGCCTGCATCCCTTGCTCGCGGCCATTCCCAGCATGATCTTGGGGATGGTTGGCCTCATCTATGTGCCGATGAAGCTTTTGTGGGCTTACTATCTGTATTGAACGTCCGCTTGTTTCGGTTTCGTGGACGGCGGAAACGCTCTAACAGCGATTTGCTGGAATGTTTGACCAGGGGAAGAGATGACGCAGTGGCAAAAGTTACGCCGGTATAGTGCAAAATCCTGGCTGATTGCCTGCTTCATCCTCTGCGCGCTCCCCTCGGGGTTGTTGATGGCGTTTATCACCCCGCCGGGCCAGTCACCCGACGAACCGGCTCATTTCGCCCGCGCCGATGGATTGTTGCGGGGCAAGATCATGGGCGAGCGCATGGGCGTTCTGGATCTGAATACGGGCGGGCGCGAATGGACTTCGGGAGAGTATGTCGACGCAGGCCTGTTTGAGTCCTCTTTCGGCCGTAACACAGAAATTGCCGGCCACCCGGTGGTGACGGCACGTGATTTTGGCTTGATGCGAACGCACCCCTCGGATCATAGCCGGATATTCGCGGAGAATGACAATACTGTTCTCTACTTCCCGATGGTTTATCTCCCCGCGACGCTTGGGTTGGCGCTCAGCCTCGCGCTGCATACCTCTCCCTACATCGGAATCTTGTTTGCCCGAGTGTTCATGCTGACCGCTTTTCTGACGCTTGGTGTACTCGCGCTATGGCTCGCAGCCTTCGGCGAGGCGGCGCTGTTTGCGGTGTTAATCCTGCCCATGACCTTGTTCCTTGCGGGCTCACTCAACACGGACGGCGTCCTGATCGGCATGGTCGCCTTGTCGTGCGCGGCCTATTCGCGGGGGAGTTGGGGATATAGATGGCTTGCCCTGGTCCTGCTTGCGCTCTTTTTAAGTGTGAAGCCGCCCTACATGCTGTTGCTCGCCGCCTTCGCGCTGCCCCTTTTCGGGCCAGGGTTTTGGGCGCGGGCGCGCGACGCTGTCCTTGCCGCTCTGCCTGTATTGCTGTGGGTCGTGCTTGCTGCGATTTTTGTCCTCGTGCCGTTTAGTGTAACGAGATACCACCCTGGACCGCTTTACGCCGGGGACCGGAGCATCTGGCTGGACCAGACCGATAGCGCCGCAAATCTGCATATTCTTTTGTCGGATCCAAGCAGGTTCATCGTGCTCCCGGTGCGCAGTATTGCCCTATGGGGCGGGTACTGGCTGGAAGGGATGATTGGTATCCTCGGTTTGTCGCAGATCACGATGCCCCAGGGCTATTACGTCCTATGGGGCGTCGCTCTGGCCGTGGCATTTTCCGGTTCGGTTTTTTGCCGCCGTCCGCAAGCGGTTCCGGACCGCACGGCGCTGGTGAATTTTCTATTCATCGGCTTTTTGCTGCTGGGGACCGGCTGGCTCATTCTGATCTCACTCTACCTGGACTGGAGTACCGTCGGGCGGGACACGATCGCGGGTGGACAGGGGCGTTACCTCATCCCGCTCTTGCCTTTCGTGATATTTGCCATCCCGCAATGGCGCGGCCGCTTTGCCCTGCACCCGCTGGTTCCAGCCATCCCCGCGATCCTCCTGGGACTTTGCGATCTCGCCTACCTGCCCGTGAAACTGGCATGGACCTTCTACCTGCACTAGGCGCGGCTACCTTGTGCAATTTTTTGGAGTTAAATGGCGTGAGCGTTGAATTGAGCATTATTATCCCCTGCCTCAACGAAGCCGAAACGCTCGCGGGTTGCATCCGTCAAGCGCAAACATTTTTGGCGCAATCGGGCGTTTCTGGCGAGGTTGTGGTCGGCGATAACGGCTCAACCGACGGCTCCCAGGAAATCGCCCGAAGCTACGGCGCGCGCGTCGCGGTGATTGCGACCCGCGGCTACGGCGCTGCGATTTACGGCGCGGTGTTGCAGGCCAGCGGCAAGTTCTGCGTCATGGGCGATGCCGATGGCAGCTACGATTTCAGCGCGCTGACGCCGTTCATCGTGCAACTGCGCCAAGGTGCGGATCTGGTAATGGGCAACCGCTTTGCCGGAGGGATCGAAGCTGGCGCGATGCCCTGGAAAAATCGCCATATCGGCAATCCCGTTCTTTCCGGCCTGGGCCGTCTGCTGTTTCGCACCCAGGTGCGTGATTTTCATTGCGGCTTACGCGCCTTTTCGCGTGCGGCGTTCCTGCGGATGGACCTGCGCACGACGGGCATGGAGTTCGCTTCCGAAATGGTGATCAAGGCGCGCCTGCTGCACATGAACATTGCCGAAGTCCCAACGACGTTATCCAAGGACGGCCGCTCGCGCCCGCCGCATCTGCGCCCCTTCCGCGACGGCTGGCGCCATCTTCGTTTCATGCTGCTGTTCAGCCCAAACTGGCTGTTTTTGTATCCAGGATTGTTGCTGATGTCGCTGGGCGTCGGGGTTGGCGGCGCGCTGATCGCCAATCCGCTTTCCCTGGCCGGGGTGCATCTCGGCCTGGGCACGCTGGTCTATTGCGTGGCGATGGTCGAGGTCGGCTTCCAGGCTATTCTCTTCGCGGTATTATCGCGGACCTACGCGGTACAGGAGCGTCTGGTTCCACAATCGCTGCGGATGCGGATGGTTGAGCGTGCCGCCACGCTGGAAAACGGCATTGCGCTTGGGGGCGTGCTTCTGCTGATCGGCGGCGCCCTGCTGGCCGATGCCATCTGGATTTGGTCGCGGGCGCAGTTTGGCAACCTCAGTGTCGATCAGATCGTGCGCATAGTCATCGGATCATCGCTGAGCTTGTCGCTGGGGTTTGAGGTATTGTTCTCAAGTTTTCTGCTGAGCATCCTTAGACTGAGCGTACGCACCCTGCCCGATGCGCCGCCCCTTCAGCATCCCCCGAGCCTTTAACCCCCCGCCAACGCCGCGCGGATCGCCGCCAGTGCGGCCTCCCCGGCAGCGCCATCCGGCCCTCCGGCTTGTGCCATGGTCTTGCTGCCGCCGCCGCCCGCCCCGCCGACTGCCGCCGCCGCGAGGCGAACCAGCTCGACGGCGCTATGGCGCGCGCTCACTCCCTCCGACACGGCGACGATGACCGCCGCCTTGCCGTCTTGCGAGGATACCAGCGCGACCACGCCCTCGCCCAGCGCTTTGAGTACATCGCTGGCGATCGGCTTCAGCTCCTTCGCGGGAATTTCCCCGACGAGCTTGCCGGAGAATTTGACCCCGCCGACATCCTCGAACGCCCCGGCGCCGCCCAGCACCAGCTTCTTCTGTAAGTCTGAAACCTGTCGTTCCAGTCGTTTCTTCTCTTCCTGCAACTGCCCAATCCGCGCAGGCAATTCCGCCGCAGGGGCCTTGAGGGTCGCCGCCGCCTCGGCCAGCAGCCGGGTTGCATCCTCGACCGCCGCAATTGCCGCTGCCCCGGCCACGGCTTCAATCCGGCGCACACCGGCGGAAACCGCGCCCTCTGAGGTAATGCGGAACAGCCCGATATCCCCGGTCCGGCCCACATGCGTGCCACCGCACAGCTCGATTGACCACGCCGATTTCTCATCGTCGGGCGCGCCCATTGAGACGACTCGCACCTCATCGCCGTATTTCTCGCCGAACAGCGCCATCGCGCCGAGTTTTACCGCCTCGTCGGGCGTCATCAGCCGGGTCGTTACTTCGCCGTTTTCACGTATGCGCGCATTGACCTCGCGTTCGACCGTCGCCAGTTCCTCGGTGGTGAGGGGGCGCGGCTGGGAAATATCGAAGCGCAACCGGTCTGGTGCGTTGAGCGAGCCTTTCTGGGCCACATGCGGCCCCAGCGTGCGGCGCAGCGCCTCGTGCAGCAGATGTGCCGCCGAGTGATGCGCGCGGATTTCACGCCGCCGTTCATGGTCCACATGCGCCAGCACCGCCTCGCCAAGCTGCGCCGCTCCCGCCTCGACGACGCCGAGATGCACGAACAGATCGCCCAGCTTTTTCTGTGTATCGGTAATGCGAATCCGCAGATTGTCCGGCCCGGTCAAAACTCCGCTATCGCCGACCTGCCCGCCGCTCTCGCCATAGAACGGCGTCTGGTTGAGCACGATGGCTACGGAATGGCCGACCAGCGCCTCATCGGCGGGTTGACCATCGAAGATGATAGCTTTGATGGTTGCCTCAGCCGCCTCAGTCGCGTAG
>DAOMCN010000125.1:0-6348 GCA_035427885.1 Acidocella sp.
CGGGATTTTAAATTGCCGGATAACAATGGGATGAAGATGATGCCGCCTCGGATATTCACGTCGATGACAACAATTCAACCAGCGGAGTGTTTTGACTGCGCGCCCCCCGGGATCGCGGCTGCGCGGGACATGGTGGCCTGAATGGCGGGGTTAAGCGCCTATTGGGGCCTGTTGAGCCAGGAAGAGCGGGAAATCGCTTACAACAATAACGCGGCTGTCGCGGAGGCGGGTGCGTTAATCGAAGAGCGCAATGCCGCCTCACATGTGTTCCGCGCCGCCTTTGGCGCGACATTGGATCTGCCCTATGGCCCTTTGCCGCGCAACCAATGGGATCTGTACCCGGCCGCGGACGCTCAGGCGCCATGCCTGGTGTTCATTCATGGCGGCTATTGGCTACGCAACCGGCGGGAGGATTTCGCGTGCCTGGCGGAAGGGCTGCGCGCGCATGGATGGTCCGTGGCGATGCCGGGCTACACTCTGGCGCCGGACATTGGCGTGAGCGGTATTGTTCGCGAGTTGGACGCGGCACTCACCTGGCTGGCGGCGAACGGCGGCCAATTTGGCATTGCTGGCAAAATCATTCTGTCCGGCTGGTCGGCTGGCGGCCATTTAGCGACGATGCTGCTGGAGCATCCGGCGGTGGCGGCGGGGTTGGCCATTTCCGGGGTATTTGAACTGGGCATGTTGCGCGACACCTCCCTGAACAAGACGCTGCAGCTGACGGATGAGGAAGTCGCGCTTTGCTCGCCGCTGCGCCTACCCGCTGTCCACAAAACCCTAGCCATTGCGTACGGATCGCGCGAACTCCCGGCCTTGGTCGCCGATAGCCGCAATCTGCATGCCCATCGCGCCGCGCAGCACGCGCCGGGCGCCTTGTTGCCCATTCCTGAAGCCAACCATTTTTCAATCCTGCGCGCGTTGCGCGATCCGCAAGGGGAACTCGTGCGGCTGGCGTTGGGCCTGGTCTGAAATTAAGGGGCGACCCCTTTTTTCGACACAAGAGGTTTGTCCAAATTTTGCCTCCGCACAATTTGAAAAACACGTCCCCGACGGCAATACAAGCGTCGTCGGGGCCAAGGAAAGGAGCAAGACCGTGACACCCAGCAGGACTGCGTTTGGTCGCGATTTAACGCCCGCGGCCTCCAGAGCGGGTGCGCGGATTGCGGCCCGCCTGCCGGTCCCTCCTTGCGATTTTTTGCGTCCCGTTGCGCGATGAGCACCCTTAGAATCATTCTCGGCGATCAGATTTCATTGGACATCTCAGCGCTCAAAGGTCTCGATCCCACAACGGACATCGTGTTGATGATGGAGGTGATGGACGAGAACACCTACGTCCCGCATCACAAACAGAAAATTGTGCTGGTGCTCTCCGCGATGCGTCATTTCGCGGACGAACTGCGCCAAAATGGCGTGCAGGTGGACTACGTCGCCCTCGATGCACCGGACAACAGCGGCAGCCTGACCACCGAAATCCAACGCGCCGTCACCCGGCATGCTCCAGATCGCCTTATCGTCACCGAACCTGGAGAGTGGCGCGTACAAATCATGGCCAATGGCTGGGAAGCCTTGACCGGTTTGCCCGTCGAGATTCGTGAGGACGATCGCTTCTTCGCCAACCGCGCCCGTTTCGCCGCCTGGGCGCGGGGGCGCCAGGTTTGGCGCATGGAGTTTTTCTACCGCGAGCTGCGGCGTGAGCACCAAATTCTGATGGACCAAGGCCAACCGGCAGGCGGAGAATGGAATTTCGACGCGCAAAATCGTAAAGCCCTGCCCGCATCGACCCTTACGCCAAACCGACTCCGTTTCGCACCCGACACGACAACGCGCACGGTGATGGCGTTGGTCGAACAACGCTTCATCGGCCATTTCGGCACGCTCGAAGATTTTGGCTGGCCGGTGACCCGCCAGGACGCCCTGCGCGCGCTGAGTGATTTCATCAATGCCGGGCTGCCGCGCTTTGGCGATTATCAGGACGCGATGAAGGCGGGCGCGCCGTTCCTGTTCCACTCGCTGCTGGCCCCGGCGCTTAACCTTGGACTGCTATCCCCCCGTGAGGTCTGCGGGGCTGCCGAAGCCGCCTGGCGTTCAGGTTCCGCCCCGTTGAATGCGGTGGAAGGCTTCGTGCGCCAGATCCTGGGATGGCGCGAATACGTGCACGGCTTCTACTGGCTCTTGATGCCGGGATACGAGGACCGCAACGCGCTTGAGGCCACGCGCAAACTTCCGGCTTTTTATTGGAACGGGGAAACGCAAATGCGCTGCCTGCGCGAGGTCGTCCGCGATACCTCGCGCTACGCCTATTCGCACCACATCCAGCGGCTGATGGTCACGGGTAATTTCGCCTTGCTGGCGGGCATCGCGCCGCGCGAAATCGAGCGCTGGTATCTGGCCGTTTATGCCGACGCGCTCGAATGGGTGGAGATGCCCAATACGATGGGAATGGCGGTCTTTGCGGATGGCGGTCAAATGGCGTCCAAGCCCTACGCCGCTTCCGGCGCTTATATCGATCGAATGTCCAATTTCTGTGCTGGCTGCCGTTACGACGTGAAGCAAAAGACAGGCCCGAACGCATGTCCATTCAACTACCTGTACTGGGCATTCCTGATCCGCCAGAAAGACCGCCTCTCACATAACCCAAGACTTGCAATGACCTACCGCACCCTTGCGGGCTGGACGCCAGAACGCCAAACGGCAATCGTCGCGGAGGCCGACGGGTTTCTCGATAAGCTCAAATAATACCGCTGCGCCATCTCGAAAACATGACTTCACCACCAGCTCAGAGGCAGGAAAATATGCGTATTGGAATCGTCGGCGCTGGTATGGCCGGACTGGCATGCGCGGAGAGGCTGGCGGAGCGGGGGCATGTGCTGGTTGTCCTGGACAAGGGCCGCGGCCCTGGCGGCCGAATGTCCACCCGCAGGATCGCAACCTGTGCGGGCGAGGCGGCATTCGACCACGGGGCGCAATATTTTACCGTGCGCGATCCCGGATTTCGCACGCGGGTAAACCGCTGGACCGCAACGGGACACGCGGCACCTTGGCCTGCCGCCGGAGAGGATGCCCATGTCGGGGTCCCCGCAATGAACGCCCCCATCCGTGAAATGGCCGAACCCCTTGCCGTACAGTGGGGCGTTCAGGTGACGGAGCTCTTACCCGACGCCAGCGGCTGGCGCCTGGTCACGCAAACAGCGCGGTCCCTCGAGGTGGATGCCGTGGTGGTGGCCCTGCCCGCCGAGCAGGCGGCGGCCATCGTCGAGCCGGTAGCGCCAGCTCTGGCGGCAAGAGCCCGGATCGTGTCCTCAGCGCCATGCTGGACCGTGATGCTGGCGTTTTCACGGGCTCTGCCAACAGTGTTGGAATGCCTCCGGGAGAACAACCCTGCCACACCGCTTGGCTGGGCCGCCCGTAATCGCTCCAAGCCGGGCAGGACGGGTCCGGAGACATGGGTCCTCCAGGCCAGCCCGGAGTGGTCAAGACAGTATTTCGACGCGTCAGCCGAGTGGGTCGTATCCGCGCTGTCCGCCGCGCTTGCGCTGCGCCTCGGCATGGATTTGCCATCGCCGATCGGTTGCAGCACCCATCGCTGGCGCTATGCGCGCCCAGGTGTTGAGGGGGGCGCCGCCCTGTGGGACGCAGATCGCGGGCTCGGCCTGTGCGGCGACTGGCTGATTGCCCCCCGGATCGAGGCTGCGTGGATGTCGGGAACGCTTCTGGCTGAACGGATCGCGGGTTGAGCAGGTCGCGCTAGACACGTCGGCACACCACGCCGGGGGTCACGCTCCCAACAGGAACCGCCCCCTAAGCTGCACTGGCCCGTTCTTACCCTTTGTCGTTCGCCGGTTCGGGGCTGAGCACGGAGGTGATGGTGGCCCGCACGACGCTGACCGTGACGTTCGGGGCGATTTCGACGTCCACTTCGGTTGTCCCCTCAGTGGTTTTCTTGACGGTGCCGACGATACCGCCCGCGGTAACAACCTTATCCCCGCGCTTGATGGTGGCGAGGCGGGCTTTGAGTTGTTTTTGCTGAAGCTGGCTGGGACGGATGAGCAGGAAGTAGAAGACGATAAAGATCAGCACCAGCGGCGCGAACTGGAGGAGGGAGGCAAATCCGCCTCCGGCACTGCCGGTTACGGTCTGGGCGTAGGCGGGTGAAATAAACATTGGTACTCCTGGTTGCCGTTCGTTGCGCCGGACCATAGGTTGCGCGGCGGTGCAGTCAACTAGGAGAGCCAAAGTTCATGGATGAAACACAGATTCGCCGGATCGTCGAGGCGCTGGAGCGTCTCGCCCCGCCCGCCCCCGCTCTGCCGGATTTTTACGCGGCGGATGCGTTTGTGTGGCACCCCGAACGCGCGGCGCTCGCCCCGGTGGCGCGGGTATCGAAGGTGGATCTGGCGCTGCTCTGCGGCATTACGCAGCAGAAGGGGATTTTGCTGGAGAATACCCGGCGTTTCGCCGCCGGCCTGCCCGCCAATAACGCGATGCTCTGGGGCGCGCGCGGCATGGGCAAATCCTCTCTGGTGAAGGCGGTGCACGCCGAGGTGAACCGCACGACCCCCGGCGCGCTGGGGCTGATCGAGATCCACCGCGAGGACATCCGCACCCTGCCCGCGCTGCTGAACATCCTGCGCGGCGGCCCGCGCCGCTGCGTGATTTTGTGTGACGATCTTTCCTTCGAGCGCGAGGACGCCGACTACAAGGCGCTGAAATCCGTGCTCGACGGTGGCATCGAGGGCCGCCCGGACAACGCGCTGTTCTACGCGACCTCGAATCGGCGGCATCTGATGCCCCGCGACATGACGGAGAACGAGCGCGCCACCGCGATCAACCCCGGCGAGGCGGTGGAGGAAAAAGTTTCCCTCTCGGACCGTTTCGGCCTTTGGCTCGGCTTCCATAACGGCGACCAGGAAACCTTCTTCGCCATGATCGAAGGCTACGCCGCCGCCTACGCCCTGCCGATTGCGCATGACGCCCTGCGCGCGGCGGCGGTGGAATGGTCGGTCACGCGCGGCGCGCGTTCGGGGCGCGTGGCCTGGCAATTCATCCAGGATATCGCCGGACGCCTGGGCGTGCGCTTGACCCCGTGAGGCGAGTGCGCTGAAAGCACGTCTGAGAACCAGGAAGGGTGGCCGAGTGGTTTAAGGCAGCGGTCTTGAAAACCGCCGTGCGTGAAAGCGTACCGTGGGTTCGAATCCCACCTCTTCCGCCATATTTTTAAGCAATTACAACGCGTTGCTGGGGAGTTACATTCCCTTTCCGGTAACTTGCACGCCGCACCCTGAAACAGATTCCGCCCCAAACCACGCCACAAACCAGGACGCGCGGCACATCCCCTCGCGAATCGCCGCCGCTTGGCCCTATCCGGCAAAAGTGCTTGATTGCCTCCGAGAAGGACGGAGCAAACCCATGCAGCATACGATTGCCGGAACCACCATGCCGGTCTTGCAAATCGGCCTTAACCCAGGCGAGGTCATCATCGCCGAACCGGGCGAATTCGCCTGGATGAGCGACAACATGCGCCTGAACACGACAACCCAGACCGCCGGCGCGCGCGGCCTGTTCGGCGCGATCGGCCGCGCCCTCTCGGGGGGCGGGCTGTTCATGACCGAATATTCGCCCCAAGGCGGTCCGGGGCTGATCTCCTTCGCCACGAAAGTGCCAGGCTCGATCCACCAGCTCGACGTTCCGGCTGGCCATTCCTACATGATCCACAAGCACGGGTTTCTATGCGCGACCCCGGGCGTCAACCTCTCCATCGGCTTCCAGCGCCAGCTCGGCGCCGGGCTATTCGGCGGCAACGGCTTTGTTATGCAGAAACTCTCCGGCCCCTGTACGGCGTTTGTTGAGCTTGGCGGCGAGAGCGTGGTTTACGATCTGCGCCCCGGCGAATCGATCCAGGTCCATCCCGGCCATATCGGCATGTTCCAGGATACGGTGAATTTCGACATGGTGTTCATGCGCGGGATCAAGAACGCGCTCTTCGGCGCGGACGGCCTGTTCATCGCCCGCCTGACCGGCCCGGGCAGGATCTGGCTGCAGAGCATGACGGTGCCAAACCTCGCCCACGCCCTCTCGCCCTATCTCGGCGGCGAGCAGGCGATGGCGACGGCGCAAGGCGTCGGCGGCGGCGCCATCGCAGGCAGCATCCTGGGCGATATTTTTGGGCGCGGCTGAGCCCGGACGCTTTAAGCCGCCCACCCCTTGGTCCGCAGATTATGGTGCGCCTCGACATAGCGCACAGTCCCGGACTTGCTGCGCGTCACGATGGAATGCGTGACCGCGCGGGTGCCGTCGCGCCACACGCCGCGCAGCATTTGCCCCGAGGTAATGCCCGACGCCGCGAACATG
>DAOMCN010000126.1:0-6312 GCA_035427885.1 Acidocella sp.
CCCACTTCAAATTTTACCCGGCATAGACTATCAAGCATCCATGAACGAAACCGTCCTGCTCCCCAGCCGCATGGGAAAAACCGGCACATGGTTGCATCATTTTGCCAATCCCGGTCGTTTTCTCCGGCTTGTGCAGCCCGCTCTGCCCTGGTTGACGGTCTTTTCCGTCCTGGTCACCGCCGTAGGTCTGGTCTGGGGCTACGCCTTCGCGCCGGCGGACTGGCAGCAGGGCATCGCCTCGCGCATCATGTACGTACATGTCCCCGCGGCATGGGTCTCGATGTCGGGCTACGCCGCCCTGGCCACCTGCTCATTCTTCTCGATTGTCTGGCGCCACCCGCTGGCGGACCTCGCGGCTGAGGAACTCGGCCCGGTCGGCGCGGGGTTCACCTTCGTCTGCCTGGTTTCCGGCGCGCTCTGGGGCCGGCCGATGTGGGGCGCCTACTGGGTGTGGGACGCGCGTCTGACCTCCGTGCTGGTGCTGTTCTTCCTCTATCTCGGGCACATCGCCCTGATCCGCGCGTTCGACAATCGCGCTCACGGCTACCGCGCCGCCGCCATCCTGGCGCTCGCCGGAGCGGTCAACCTGCCAATCATCGTGTTTTCCGTGCAATGGTGGAACACGCTGCACCAAGGCAACAGCATCTCCTTCACCGGCAACTCGCAGATCTACGTCACCATGCTCTACCCGCTGCTGATCTGCACGCTGGGCTTCTACCTTTGCTTCACCACGCTGGTCTGCGCCCGGCTCTGCTCGGCCATCATGGAGCGGCGGACGCGCAACCTGCTCCTCGCCGCCGCGGAGCATACGTCATGAACCTCGTCCCCTTCATCGACGGCAGCTACGGCATCGCCGCCGTGTTTCTCGTCTGCGTTGGATTTCTAACGTTTACCCGCTACCGGCGCGCCGTCGCCCGCCTGCGCGCTGCGGAAAGGATCTAATGCGCACCCCCAAAAAACGCCGCCTCTATCTGGTGCTGATCATCGGCCTGTTCCTCACCGCCGCGACCGGGCTGAGCTTGGCCGCCTTTTCCTCGACCCTGACCTATTTCCTCTCCCCGCGTGAGGTGATCTCCAAAGCCCCAGCCGCAGGGCAGGAATTTCGCCTTGGCGGCATCGTCCAGGCCGGAAGCGTCAAAACCAACATCGCCAACGGTATCCCGACCACCACCTTCCGCGTGACCGACGGCCAGGCCTCGGTCCCGGTCATCTTCACCGGTGTCCTCCCAGACCTTTTCCGCGAGGGACAGGGTGTGGTTAGCATCGGCGCCATGAACGCCACAGGCACCTTTGTCGCAGGCGAGGTCCTGGCCAAGCACGGCGCCACCTATATGCCCAAAGACGTCGAGCAGGCGCTCAAATCCGCCGGTAAATGGAACCCCAAATACGGTCCCCCGCCCGCGGCCGACACCTGGAACACCATGAATGTAAAGGCAAAGAGCCCATGATCCCCGAACTGGGACATTTTGCCCTGGCCCTGGCCGTAGCGCTAGCCTGCGCGCAAGGGGTGATCGGCCTCTTCGCCCCGACCTTACGCGACCCTCGCGCCATGAGCGCCGCCTCGGCCCTCGCGCTGAGCCAGTTTCTGGCTATCGGCGCATCCTTCCTCGCGCTCATTTACGCGGGCGTAGTCTCGGATTTTACCGTGGAAAACGTCGCGGATTTCTCCTCCGCCGCCGTCCCGCTGATTTATCGTATCTCCGGCACCTGGGGAAATCACGACGGCTCGATGCTACTCTGGTGCTTCATCCTCTCGCTCTGCGGGGCGACCGTCGCCGCCTTCGGGCAGAACCTCCCCGCCTCGCTGAAATCGCGCGTTCTGGGCGTGCTGGGCCTCGTCTCCGCCGGGTTCCTGTTGTTCGCCCTGACCGTCTCCGACCCCTTCACCCGGCTATGGCCGCCGCCACTTGAGGGCGTGGGCGTTAACCCAATCCTGCAAGACCCCGGCCTCGCCTTCCATCCGCCCATGCTCTACACCGGCTATGTCGGCTTCTCGGTGGCCTTCGCCTTCGCCATCGCCGCCCTGATCGAAGGCCGGATCGACGCCGCATGGGGACGCTGGGTGCGCCCCTGGGCGCTGCTCTCCTGGTGCTTCCTGACCATAGGCATCACGCTGGGCAGCTGGTGGTCCTATTACACGCTGGGCTGGGGTGGCTTCTGGTTCTGGGACCCCGTGGAAAACGCCGCCCTGCTTCCCTGGCTGACCGGCACCGCACTGCTGCACTGCGCGATCGTGGTGGAAAAGCGCGAAGCCTTGAAAGCCTGGACCGTACTCCTGGCCATCGCCACCTTCTCGCTCAGCCTGACCGGCACCTTTCTGGTCCGCTCTGGGATTTTGAACTCCGTCCACTCCTTCGCCGCCTCGCCGGACCAGGGGTTGTTCATCCTGGCGCTGCTCGCCGTGACCATTGGCAGCTCGCTGCTGCTGTTCGCCATCCGCGCGCCGGTCCTCGCCGCCACCGGGATTTTCGCGCCGATCAGCCGCGAGAGCGCGCTGGTGCTGAACAACATCTTCCTCTGCGCCATCGCCGCCGTGGTCTTTACCGGCACGCTGTACCCGCCATTCGCCAATCTGCTGTTCGGCATCCAGCTCTCCGTCGGCGCGCCGTTCTTTAACCAGACCGTCCTGCCGCTCACCACGCCGCTGATCCTCGCGATGGCGGTCGGCCCGCTCCTGCCCTGGAAACGCGCCGCGCTGGCGCCCGTGTTGCAACGCCTCTGGCTGGCTGGCGCCGTGGCGCTGATCGTCTTCCTGGTCGTCGCCGCCAACCGCCACATTATCGCCGCACTGGGCCTTGCTGGCGGCGCCTGGGTGGTGTTCTCCGCGCTGACGGACCTAGCCGAACGCGTGCGCCTGTTCCGCGTCCCGCTGGGGACTTCGCTGGCGCGCTTCTCAGCACTCTCGCGCGCCCTCCTGGGCGCGACGCTGGGGCATATCGGCTTTGGCGTCACCGTCCTCGGAATCGCCGGGATGACTCTGGCGACGCAAAAGGTTGTCGTCCTGACCCCCGGCCATTCCGCCCAGCTCGGCGGCTATACCTGGACACTGAACGACATCCACGACGCCCCCGGCCCGAACTACACCCAGCGCGTCGCCGATGTTACGCTGAGCGAGAACGGCAAGCCCTTCCTGTCACTTGCCCCAACGCGCCGCTTCTTCACCGCGCAACACGTCACCACCAACGTCGCCGCCATCCACACCAACGGCTTCCAGGACATCTACGCCGTCTTCGCCGATGAGCCGGCGGGCAGCAACGGCGCGGAGCTACGCCTGAACCGTCAGCCAATGGCCCCGGAAATCTGGTTCGGAGGGCTGATCATGGCGCTTGGCGGCGTCACCTCGCTCTCGGATCGCCGCCTGCGCGTCGGCGCGCCCTCGCGCAAGAAAAAACCCGCAGGCGCGGTGGCTTAAAAAACCATGTCGCCACTACGCCGCCGCTTACTGTTCGGGATTCCCCTCGCACTGACCGTCGCCGGGGGGGAGGGGTTTTATATCCTTTTGAAACGCATGGGTAACAACACCTACGACCCCCATGCCCTGCCCTCGCCGCTGATCGGCAAGCGCCCACCCGCATTCAACCTCCCCGGCATCAACGGCTCCCAGGGCTTCGCCAATACCGACCTTCTGGCCCCGCCAAAGCCGATGCTGGTCAACTGGTTCGCCTCCTGGTGCATCCCCTGCCAGGAAGAAGCCAACATACTGCGCAAGCTAAGCGCGACAGGCCTACAGATCTGGGGCATCGCCTATGAGGACCCCCCCCCGAACCTCGCCAAATACCTCGCCCAGAACGGCAACCCCTATACCCGCCTCGCTACGGACGCCTCCGGCCTGACCGCGATCAACTGGGGCGTATACGGCGTGCCGGAGACTTATTTCATCGACAAGACCGGCATCGTGCGCGCTCGCTGGGCCGGGGCGCTGACCGACGAAATTCTTACCACCGAACTCACCCCCCTCCTGGCGAAATACGCATGAGACGCTGGCTCCTCCTCGTCGCCTTGCTGCCCACCCTCGCCTGGGGCCAGACTGTGGTGCGCGACGGCGTCACCCTGACCGCGCCGCAGGAACAACGCGCAGAGGCCATCGGCGACCAGCTCCGCTGCCTAGTCTGCCAGAACGAGAGCATCGAGGCCTCCTCCGCCGCCTTGGCCAAACAACTGCGCGTCATCATCCGCCAGCAGGTTGTCACCGGTGCGCCTAGCAAACAGATCATGGCGTACATGGTCCAGCGCTACGGTATTTTCGTCCTGCTCAAGCCGCCCTTCATGCCGCTGACCTGGCTGCTCTACGCTTCGCCGCTACTCGCCCTGTTTTTCGGCGGCCTGATCTTCTGGCTGGCCCGTCGTTCCGTTGCCGCGCCCCCGTCCCCGCTCTCCGAGGCCGAAACCGCCCGCCTGGATGAACTGCTCAAATGATTTTTGTTTATATGCTCTTCCTGGCGCTGGTGCTGATGCTGCCGCTGGCCTTTGCCTTTCTGCGCAAAAATCCTGCGCGCAACCGGCGCGACGCCGCCCTCGCCCTGCACCGCGCGCAACTGGCGGAACTCGCCCGCGACCTTACCGACGGCCGCCTCGCCCAGGCCGACTTCGCCGCCGCCAAGCTAGAGATCGAGCGCCGCCTGCTCCAGGCCGACAGCTTCATCGAAGCCCCGCTCACCGGCAACGCCCGGATTTTGCTGATCGTGGCAATCCTCGCCGTGCCGGTCATGGGCTTTGCGCTCTACCTGCCCGGCAGCACGGCGAACGTCCCCTCCGAGCCACACGCCCAATGGCTGGCCAAGCAACAAGCCGCCACCGCCCAGCTTGATAAATTCATCGCTGAGCTGCGCGGCCATCTCGCCACAGTGGACCCAAACTCCGCCGACGCCAGCCAAGGCCAGGCCTATCTCGCCGAGGCCCTGGCCGAACAGGCGCAGGCCATCACCCCCGAGGCCCTGGCGCTGTTCAAGCAATCCCTGGCCAACGCCCCGGTCGACGCCGCCTGGCGCCAGCTCGACAAACAGCGCATCGCCCAGGCAAACTCCGCTGCTTCACAATAAAACCCGAATGGACCCTATAAAACCGATGGAAAAGCCCGAAGTACCACCAAAGGAACCGGAGAAAAAACCTGAGCCCGCAAAACTCCCGCCCGAAATCGGCGGCCAGAAAGGCCCCGAACCCACGCGCTACGGCGATTGGGAAAAAGGCGGCCGCTGCACAGATTTTTAACCCCGAGCCACGTGACGGTTTTTCCATAATTCGTTAACGCAGGTTAACATCAAAATTTCGCACACCACATGGCACCCAGGGAAAACTTCCCAGGAGTTCCAAAATGAAGCTTATTCTCGGCGCGATTGTCGTCCTGGTCATTATCTTCTTCGCCGTGCCGATGATTGCAGGCGGCAGCATGAACGCATGCCAAGCACTGGAGAAACGCAACATCAGCACCGCCGCCGCAAACATCGCGGGCGGGACCAGCGGCCCGGTCTATGGCGTAATCAACAGCGTCGGCCAATCCTTCGCCACTGGCCAGAGTACCAGCGCCCAGGAAGCCAACACCCACCCCGACACCCCAACCGCGATCAGCTGTACGATTTCCTACTGGCAGTCTCTCTAGCCCTTTAAGCCTGCGCGCACTCAGGCAGCACTCTGCACCCCGGCAAGGCGCACGAGATTGCCCAGAACATCGCGCGCAATTGCGACCCGCGCGCTGACATCCATATCGCGCACGACGACCAGCTTCTGATCCGGGCGAACCTTGAGCGTCCCCCCGCGCGAGGCGATCCACGCGATCAGCCCGCCCGGATTGGAAAACTCGTTGCGGCGGAAGGAAATCACCATACCCTTTGGCCCGGCGTCGAGTTTCTCAACCCCCGCCGCCCGGCAGGCGCGCTTCAGCGCCACGGTCTCAAGCAGATTCTCGACCTCCGGCGGCAACGCGCCAAAACGGTCCACCAACTCCGCCGCCAGCGCCTCGCTCTCCGCGTCATTCTGCAACCCGCCAACGCGCCGGTAGAGCCCGAGCCTTACCGGCAGGTCGCTGACATACGCTTCGGGGATCAGCACCGGCAGGCCGAGATTGATATTGGGCGTCCAGTCGCGCTCAACCGCCTGAACGCTCTTGCCCCCCTTGGCGCGGATCGCGTTCACCGCGTCCTCGAGCATCTGCTGATACAGCTCGATCCCAACCTCGCGGATATGCCCGGACTGCTCATCGCCCAGCAGATTCCCCGCCCCGCGCAGATCGAGATCGTGCGAAGCCAGCGTAAACCCAGCCCCAAGCTGATCCAGCGTCTGCATAACCTCCAGCCGTTTCTCCGCCGCCGCCGAGAG
>DAOMCN010000127.1:0-6290 GCA_035427885.1 Acidocella sp.
GAAGTTCTTCATCTTCACCCTGGCCGGTTCGCTCTTCATGCTGCTGGCGCTGGTCTGGATGTGGCGCAATGCTGGGACGACGGATATCGTCACCCTGCTCCATACCCCAATCCCGCCCTCGGTGCAGATGTGGCTCTTTGTCGCCTTCCTCGCCTCCTTCGGCGTCAAGGCCGCCGTCTGGCCGTTGCATACCTGGCTGCCAGACGCTTACGGCGAGGCGCCGCTTCCGGGCACGATCATGCTCGCCGCCGTACTCTCCAAAATGGGCGCTTACGGCTTCCTGCGCTTTGCCGTGCCGATGCTCCCCCAGGCCTCGGCGGCGGCGGAACCGCTGATGTTCACGCTCGGCGTCGTCGCGGTCATCTATATCTCCTTCGTCGCGCTTGCGCAGACAGATATGAAGCGCATGATCGCCTATTCCTCGGTCGCGCATATGGGCGTCATCATCATCGGCATCTTCACCTTCACGGTTGAGGGCATCGAAGGTGCGTTGTTCCAGATGCTCTCCCACGGCATCGTCATCGCCGGCCTGTTCGTCTGCACTGGCATCCTGCTGGCGCGCGGCGAGACGCTGACCCTCTCGCGCCTTAGCGGCATCGCCACCCGCATGCCGGTCTATGCAGCGCTGCTGATGCTCTTTTCCCTGGCCAACATGGGCCTACCCGGCACATCCGGATTTGTTGGAGAAATCCTCGTCATCGTGGGCGCCATGAAGGTGAATTTCTGGGTATCGCTCCTCGGCGGTGTCGGCATGGTCATGGGCGCTGCCTATATGCTGGTGCTACTGCGCGCTGTCCTTTTCGACAAATTCACCCGGCCCGAATTGGGCAAGTTGATGGATCTGAAGCCGGGTGAGTACGCGATGCTAGTGCCGCTTGCCGTGATGGTCCTCTGGCTCGGCATATATCCGAGTAGCTTCACCCATATCTTCGACGCGCCGGTGAGCGCGATGGTGCATGCGCATGTCGCAGCACTCACCCCCCACACCGCCCTCGCTATGGTGACAACGAAATGAGCATGTTCTCTCTTATCCCCGGCCTGCTGCTGGCTTTAGGCGGCATGGCGTTGCTCATCTTTGGCGTCCTTGCCAAACGTGATCAGACGACAGCCTGCACCCTCGGCGCGGTCATCCTCCTGGCGCTGGCGGCGGTATTCTCCTTCGCGGCCCCGGATGGCTACATCTTCGGCGGTCTGCTGAAGATCAGCATCTTCACCCGTTACGCGGACATGCTGGTCCTGCTGGGCGCCGCAGCATCCCTCATCCTTTCTCTCGATTATAACCGGCGTGAGGCCATCTCCCGCTTCGAATTCCCGGTCCTGGTGCTTTTTGCGGTCCTCGGCATGATCGTGATGATCTCGGCGGCGGATCTGATGTCCCTCTATATCGGCTTCGAGCTGCAATCCCTCGCCCTCTACATTTGCGCTGCAATGGCGCGGGACTCCCTGCGCTCGACTGAGGCGGGCCTGAAGTATTTTGTCCTGGGCGCATTGGCATCCGGCCTGCTGCTCTATGGCATCTCGCTGGTTTACGGCTTTGCCGGAACCACGAATTTTCTTTCGCTGGCCACCATCCTCTCGGGCGGCGCTGGTTACGGCACCATCATCGGCCTTGTCTTTGTTTTGGCCGGGCTGGCCTTCAAAGTCTCCGCGGCGCCGTTCCACATGTGGACGCCCGATGTGTATGAAGGCTCGCCCACCCCGGTCACCGCCTTGTTTGGCACCGCGCCAAAAGTCGCGGCGATGGCGCTTCTGCTCTCGGTCATGACCGGCCCCTTCGGCCACCTCTTCGGCCAGTGGCAAATGCTTATCGAAATCCTCAGCGTCGTCTCAATGGCGCTGGGCGCGCTGGCTGCCATAGGCCAGACTAACATCAAGCGGTTGCTTGCGTATTCGGCGATCGGTCACATGGGCTACGCCCTCATGGGGCTGGCAGCCGGTACCGTGGCCGGGATCCAGGCAACCCTGCTTTACGTTGCGATTTACGTCGTGATGTCCTTCGGCAGCTTCGCCTGCATCGTCGCCATGCGCCGCCGTGGCCAGGCGGTTGAAACCATCGCGGATCTGGCGGGCCTCGCCTCCGAAAAACCAGGGTTTGCCCTTGCAATGGCCATCTTCATGTGGGCAATGGCGGGCATCCCGCCGCTCTCCGGCTTCTTCGGCAAGCTCTACGTCTTCTCGGCAGCGCTGAACGCCGGGCTGACCACCCTGGCCGTCATTGGTGTAATCGCCAGCGTGATCGGCGCGTTCTATTACCTGCGCGTGATCAAGGTCATGTATTTTGACGCCGGAACGCCGGATTTCGACAAACCCGCGAGCGGCGTGCGCTTTGTTATGGCTTTGGCGGCACTTGCGACTGGCCTGTTTGTCTTCATCCCCGGCCCGCTGGTTGCCGCCGCCGCCGCCGCCGCCAGGGCTTTGATGGGTTGATCTCGTGGCGTCTGGAGTCCTACGAGGAGGCTAGCTCAACCTCGGATTTGTGCGCCGCGCGCGCCAAGGCGGGCGAGGCCGAGGGGTTGGCAATCCTGGCGTTAAAGCAAACCGCCGGGCGCGGCAGCCGTGGCCGGAGTTGGGTCGCGCCAGCGGGCAATCTGAATCTTTCGGTCTTACTTCGCCCCGCGGGACCAGCCGCCCAGGCGGGCCTTTTCTCTCTGCTCGCCGGCATCGCCGTGGCCGAGGCTCTGGACCGGCTCTTTTTGCCGCCCATCCAGCTTAAATGGCCTAATGATGTTCTGCTGAACGGAGCCAAACTCGCGGGCATCCTCATTGACGCAGCCCCCCTGGGTCCAAACCTCGACTGGCTGGTCATCGGCATCGGCATGAATCTCCGCGAGACGCCCGAAATCCCTGATCGCACAGTAACCTCGCTGGCGGCCCACGGCGTCGAGCTTTCTCCACAAGACGCCGCCACCGCGGTACTCTCCAGCCTTTCGGACTGGCATGACGCCGCGGCGGAAACCATCCGCCAATGCTGGCTGGACCGCGCCCATCCTATGGGCACCACGCTGGAAATCCGCAGCCAGCAAGGCACGCGAACCGGCAGCTTCGCGGGGATCTCGCCTGCCGGAGAATTGCTGTTGCGGCGCGAAAATCGTATCGAAACCATCAGCACGGGCGATGTCTTGCTCGGGCGGGCCTGAAGCGGGCAGGGGAGGCCAGAATCATGCTTTTGGTAATCGATGCAGGCAACACCAATATCGTCTTTGCCGTGCACAATGGCGAGGAATGGCTGGGCACTTGGCGCCTGGCGACCTCGGCGCAGCGCACCTCGGATGAATACGGCGTCTGGCTGGAGGCTTTACTAACCCGCGCCGGCATCCAGCCCGGCCAGGTTAACCGCGCCGTGATCGGCACCGTCGTCCCAGCGGCGCTCTACCACCTGCGCCGGCTCTGCCGCGACTGGTTCCACGTCGAACCCCTCGTCGCGCGAGCCGGGCTGGACTGGGGCTTCGAGATCAAGATCGACAACCCCGACGAAGTCGGCGCCGACCGCCTGCTCAACGCGCTTGCCGCCCATAACCAATATCGCGGCCCCCTTGTGGTGGTGGATTTTGGCACCGCCACCACATTCGACGTGGTGGACGCACACGGCGCCTATCTCGGCGGCGTGATCTCTCCGGGCATCAACCTTTCGATCGAAGCCCTGCACCAAGCCGCAGCTCGCCTGCCGCGTATCGGCATTGGCCGCCCGCAAATGGTCATCGGCCGTTCCACGATCCCAGCCATGCGCTCGGGCATCTATTGGGGCTATGTCGGCCTGATCGAGGGATTGCTGGCCCGTATTGAGGAGGAGTATGGCGAACCCCTCAAGGCCATCGCCACCGGCGGTCTGGCACCCTTATTCGCGGAAGGCACAGCTAAATTCACAGCCATAGACGCCGACCTGACTTTGGATGGCTTGCACCTGCTCTCGATGCGCAATCCCTCCCCCCCTTTGCCGCGCGACCGCACGGGCATTATAGAAACCGACTGATCAAGACTTTTTTGGAGCTATCTATCTGATGAAAAAATCCACCGGCAAATCCCCGGCACCTGTCCGTGGCGATGCCCAGGGCGGGTTCATCTTTGTGCCGCTTGGCGGCACGGGCGAAATCGGCATGAATTTCAACCTCTACGGCTGTGATGGCGGGTGGATCGCGGTTGATTGCGGCATGGGCTTTTCTGGCGCGGACACACCGGAGGCCGAAATCCTCCTCCCCGACCCAGCCTTCATCGTTGAGCAGCGTGATGCATTGCTAGGGCTGGTTATCACCCATGCGCATGAGGACCACATCGGCGGCATCGCCCGGCTCTGGCCGCAACTGCGCTGCCCAATCTACGCAACCCCGTTTGCCGCCGCCATCATTCGTCGCAAATTGTCCGAAGCCGGTCTGGGCCGCGAGGTCAAGCTGCATGTGATCAAGCCTGGCGGCGCGTTCGAGCTCGGCCCGTTCGCCTTGTGCTATATCCGCATGACGCACTCCACCCCGGAGGCCCAGTCGCTGGCGATCACCACCTCCTATGGCACGGTGTTGCATACCGGGGATTGGAAGCTCGACCCATCGCCGGTTGTGGGCACCCTCGCGGACGAGGCTGCGCTGCAAGCCCTGGGCGATGCAGGCGTGCTGGCGATGGTCTCCGATTCCACCAACGCCACGGTAGAGGGCCATTCCGGCTCCGAAGCCGAGGTCAAGAAAAGCTTAAAAGCCCTGATCGCGGATCTGCCTGGCCGCGTCGCCGTCACCTGCTTTGCCAGCAACGTTGCGCGTGTCGCCAGCGTTATCGCGGCGGGAGAGGCGGCTGGTCGGCAGGTCGTTCTGGTGGGTCGCAGCCTTGGGAATTATGTCGAGGCGGCGCAGGAGGCGGGCTATCTGAAGGACGTTCCGGATTTTCTGATCGAAGAGGACATCGGCCTCATCCCGAACGAAAATCTGCTGATGTTGGTCACGGGCAGCCAGGGCGAACCGCGCTCTGCCCTGTCGCGTATTGCGGCCGATTCGCACCGCCACGCCGAGCTAGGCAAAGGCGACACCGTTATTTTTTCCTCGCGCATGATCCCCGGCAACGAGCGCGCGATCACAGCGGTCCAGGATGCGCTGGTGCGCCGTGGCGTCGAGGTTATTACCGATGAGGACGAGTTCACCCACGTCTCCGGCCACCCGGCGCGCGAGGAAATCCGGAAGCTCTACAAGCTGGTTCGTCCGAAATACGTGATCCCGACGCATGGCGAATGGCGACACCTCTCCGCCCAGGCGGCGCTGGCGCAGGAAGAGGGCATTCCCTCGGTGATCCTGGAAAACGGCGACGTCCTGCAATTTGCGCCGGGTAAGCCAGAAGTAGTGGACTCGGTACCGACCGGGCGTTTGGTCGTGGATGGCGACCGTATTGTGCCACTGAAGGGCGGCGTCCTCTCGGCCCGTCGGCGTATGATGTTCAACGGCGTCGTCGTCGGCAGTTTTGTCTCGGACACTTTGGGTAATCTTCTCGGCATGCCAAAAATTTCCGCTCCAGGCCTCCTGGACGATGCTGACGGCAAACTCCGCCTGGAATTCGAGGCCGAGTTTCAAGAACTCCTCGCGGGCCTGCCTGCCGCCTTACGCAACCAGGAAGCGGCCTTCACCGACGCCGCCCGCGCCGGCCTACGCCGGATTATCGGCAAACGCTTTGGCAAACGCCCGATCGTTGAGGCACACATGCTGCGCGTTTAAGGGGCTGATGTAAAAACGAGCGACAAGCGATCGAAAAACAAGCGTCACGATCAAATATTAGTCAATATAAATAAAAAAGCCCTAATAATTTGCATTGCTAAGTCGTTTTTTCCTGGACGCAAGACTTTGTGCGGCGCAGTATCTCAATCAGGATGAGGTGTTACTTCACCCTGCCGTGTGACTGGCGTTTCCTCCCTGAACTTGGCCCGCCGCCCCTGAGGGGCTGGCGGGCTTCTTTCTGTTTGTTTAGGAAGTAAACGACCGATGAATCCAAAACAGGACATTACCGACCTAACCGTTTGTCGCGCCTTTTTCGTGGCTTGGGTCTTTGTTTATCATGTTGACCTGTACCTCCATTTCTCCGCCTGGCTCGGCCCGTTCGCCGGGCTGATCCGGCGCGGCTATCTTGGTGTCGATGGTTTTTTCATCCTCTCGGGTCTGATCCTTGCCCGTGTTCACCCCGAAATCTCGGCAAAAGTGCAGTGGCAGGGCATGAGTATCAAGGCCCGGCCCCTGAGCCTGACCAGCACCCTGAAATTCTGGGGCAAGCGCCTCGCCCGCATCTACCCGGTGCATTTTGCCACTTTGGCCCTGTTCGCTATCATT
>DAOMCN010000128.1:0-6132 GCA_035427885.1 Acidocella sp.
GCGCGCGTCGATCGCGCCCACCACGCACTGCGCGCCAAACCGCTCGGCCATATCGCCGACCAGCGCGGGCCGCGCGACCGCGGCCGAGTTGACGGCGACCTTGTCGGCGCCGGCGAGCAGCAGCGCGCGCGCATCCTCGGCGCGGAACCGCTCGTCTATGCGGACCGCCTGAATCACGCCAGCCTGATCCAGGGCTGCGTCGCCGCGGGCGCGCGCCAGATCCGCTACCGCCATAACGACCTGACCCATCTGGAAGCGCTGCTTGAGCGCGATGCGGCGGCGCAGCGTCCGCGTTTCATCATCACCGAATCCGTTTTCAGCATGGACGGCGACGAGAGTGACATCCCCGCCCTGAGCGTGCTCGCGGATCGCTACGGCGCCTTCCTCTACCTCGACGAAGCCCACGCCACCGGCGTCCTAGGGCCAACCGGCTTCGGCCTCGCGCACGGGCTGCGCGGCGGCCTGGTCATGGGCACGTTCAGCAAGGGGCTCGGCGGCTTTGGCGCTTATGCCGCCTGCTCGGCCAGCCTGCGGGAATACCTGGTCAACCGCTGCGGCGGCGTGATCTACGCAACCGCACTCCCCCCCGCCGTGCTGGGCGCGATGGACGCGGCCCTGGACCTAATCCCTACCCTCGGCCCCGAACGCACCCGCGTCGCCGCCCACGCCGCCCGTTTCCGCGCCGCGCTACACGACGCCGGGCTGGACACTGGCCCCTCAACGACCCAGATCGTGCCGCTGCTCCTGGGCGCCGAGACGCGGGCGCTAAGCCTGGCCAAATCCCTCGAAGCCGAAGGCTTCCTCGCCATCGCCATCCGCCCGCCCACGGTCCCCGCCGGGACCAGCCGTATCCGCTTCGCCTTCTCCGCCCGCCACACCGAGGCCGAATGCGCCGCCCTGACCGAGGCGGTGATCCGCCTTGCCAAAACCGCATGAAGCCGGTTCTCCTCCTGGTCCACGGCTGGGGCTTCGACGCCAGCTTCTGGGACCCGCTACGCGAACGTTTCGACGCGAACGAAACCATCGCCTGGGACCTGGGTTTTTTCGGTCCGCCCGCGCAACCCGCAGTTCCCCCGGGCCGCCCTGTGGTCGCGGTGGGCCACTCCTTCGGCCTGCTCTGGCTCCTGCACCACCGCCTCGTGGCCTGGCGCGCCCTGGTTTCGATTAACGGCTTCGCCTGCTTTGCCCGCCGCGAAACCTTCCCCGAAGGCCGCGCCCCCCGCCCGCTGCACCGCATGATCGCCCGCCTCGACCAAGCCCCGGCGCAGGTCGTCGCCGAATTTGTCCAACGCTGTGGCGCCACCGCCCCGCCGTCCGCCACGCCAGACCTGGCGCGTCTGGCAGAGGGCCTGGAAGCCCTGGCGCAATGGGACGAACGCCCAGCCAGCGTCGCCGCAGCGCTCTGCGGCGCGGCGGACATCCTGCTCGCCCCCGAGATGAGCCGCGCCAGCTTCCCGCCAGACCGCCTCCATTGGCACGCAGGCGGCCATCTCCTGCCGCGCGAAGACCCGGACTGGTGTGCGCCGCACCTGCGCCGCGTACTGGCGCAGGTGGCCTGATGGCGCGCAAGACCCGCATCGCGGACGCCTTCGCCGCCCAGGCCCAAGCCTACGACAGTGTCGCTAACGTCCAGCGCGAGGTCGCCCGGCGTCTGGCGGCGCGCATCCAGGCCCGCCTGCCATCTCCGCCCCGGCGCATCCTCGAAATAGGCTGCGGCACTGGCCTGCTGTCCGAGGCCCTGGCCGCCGCTTTCCCAAACAGCGCACTGCTGCTGACCGACCTCGCCCCGGCGATGCTGGCGCGCTGCGAGGCCCGCCTTGGCGCGCGCGCGGAATACCTCGTCCTCGACGGCGAAGACCCCGTTCAGGCAACCGGCCCGTTCGACCTGATCGCCTCCAGCCTCGCCATACAATGGTTCACCAATCTCGGCTGCGGCCTGGAGCGCCTGAGCCATTTGCTCGCCCCTGGTGGGAGCCTGTTTTTCGCGACCCTCGGCCGCGAGACTTTCACCGAGTGGCGCGCCGCCCATGCCGCCCTCGGCCTGCCCTGCGGCGTCCCGCTCTACCCCGCCGCGCAGGATTTCCCCTGGCCGAACTGCGTCTCACACCGTATGGACGAGGAGCGGATCCCCGAGCCCCACGCCAATGGCCACGCCTTTGTGCGCAGCCTCAAAACCCTGGGCGCTGGCCAACCCGCCCCGGATTACGCGCCGCACAATCCGGGAAATTTCCGCAAATTACTGCAAAATTTCAGCAGTGAATTTTCCGTGACCTACCACATCCTCTACGGAGAGGCGCAAAACCGGGCCACATAACCCGCCGCTTACTCCACCGTAACGGATTTCGCCAGATTGCGCGGCTGATCAACATCCGTGCCCTTCAACACCGCGACATGATACGCCAGCATCTGCACCGGAATGGCGTGCAGGATCGGCGCCGCGAACGGATCGATCTCGGGCAGGATAAACGTCTCGGTCGCAATATTGCGCAGCTTCGCCGCCCCGTCCGCATCCGAGAACACAATAATCTGCCCGCCCCGCGCCGCCGCTTCCTGCAAATTGGATGCGGTTTTCTCGAACAACGGCCCGGAGGGGCAAATCGCGATCACCGGCACGGATTTATCGATCAGCGCAATCGGCCCATGCTTCATCTCGCCCGCGGCATAGCCCTCGGCATGGATATAGCTGATTTCTTTGAGCTTGAGCGCGCCTTCGAGCGCAATCGGATAACAGGCCCCGCGCCCGAGATACAACACATCGCGCGCCTCGCTGATCCGTCGCGCCAGTTGTCGGATCTCCTCGTCGCGCGCCAGCACCTCCGCCGCTTTGCCCGGAATTTCGAGCAGGGCCTCGGCCAGCCGCGCAATCTGTGCCGCCGGCAGCGTCCCGCGCGCCTGCGCCGCTGCCAGCGCGAACACGGCCATGACGGTAAGCTGCGCGGTAAACGCCTTGGTGCTGGCAACGCCGATCTCCGGTCCGGCGATCGTCTCGAGCATAACATCGCTCTCGCGCGCCATCGTGCTTTCCGGCACATTCAGGATCGAGAGAACATGCTGCCCCTCGGCTTTCATATATCGCAAAGCCGCCAGCGTATCCGCCGTCTCCCCGGACTGGCTGACAAGCACCCCAAGCCCGCCCTCGGGCAGCGGCGGCGCGCGGTAGCGGAACTCACTGGCGACATCGGCATCCACCGGCAGCCGCGCCAGGCTCTCCAGCCAGAATTTCGCGGTCAGCCCGGCATAATAGGCCGAGCCGCAGGCGCTCAACGTAATGCGCGGCACTGTGGCCAGGTCGAAGGGCAGGGGCGGCAGCACCGGCATCATGGTCCCGGCGTCTAGCATCCGGTGCAGCACATCGCCGATGACGACCGGATGCTCGTGCAGTTCCTTCTCCATGAAATGCCGGAAATTCCCCTTGCCGATCGCCGCCCCGGTCAGATTTGTGAGCTTCTTCTCGCGGGTAATCTGCGCGCCGTCCGCGCCGTAGAACGTGGCGTTCTCTCGTGTGACCACAACCCAGTCGCCATCCTCGAGATACGCGATCTGGCGCGTCAGCGGCGCCAGCGCCAGCGCGTCCGAGCCAAGGTACATCTCCGCCTCACCAAACCCGACCGCCAGCGGCGCGCCGCGCTGCGCCCCGATGATCAGCTCCGGGTGCCCGGCGAAAATCAACGCCAGCGCATAAGCCCCCTCTAGCCGCGCGAATGCCGCGGACGCAGCCTCCACCGGGCTCATCCCGCGCGCCAGCAGCAGGTCGAGCAACTGCGCCACGGTCTCGGTATCCGTCTCGGTGGAAAACTTCTGCCCCTGCGCCTCCAACTCGGCGCGCAGCGCGAAATGGTTCTCGATAATCCCGTTATGCACAACAGCGACGCGCGTGGTGCCGTGCGGATGGGCGTTGTTCTCGGTCGGTGCGCCGTGGGTCGCCCAGCGCGTATGGCCAATGCCCGTGGTCCCGGCCAGCGGCATCTGTTCCAGCGTGGTGGCGAGGTTGATGAGCTTGCCCTCGGCGCGCCGGCGCTCGATATGCCCGTTGACCAGTGTGGCGATGCCCGCACTGTCATAACCACGATACTCCAGCCGCCGCAGCCCATCGAGCAACAAAGGTGCTGCCTGCGCCACACCGACCACGCCCACAATTCCGCACATCTGACCTACTCCACGCCTATATCGTTCATAAGGCGGTAGCGTTCGCGCAGGCTTCGTGTCAAAGCCTGGCCATTCACTTCCTATGACGGAGTATTTCATGCGCGCGGTGATTTTCGACCTGGACGGCACCCTGATCAACTCCGCCCCGGACATAGGCACCTCCCTCAACCACGTCCTCGCGGCCGATGGGCTCGCCCCCGTCACGATGGAAGAACTCCACGCGATGATCGGCGACGGCGCCAAAGTCCTGCTGGAGCGCGGTTTCGCCGCGCGCGGCGCCCAGGCCGAGCCCCGGCACCTCGCCGCCTTTCTGGCCCATTACGGCGAGAACGCGGTCGTGGAAACCGTGCCTTATCCGGGCATCGTCGCCGCCCTGGAGGCACTGACCGCCGCTGGCCACAAACTCGCCGTTTGCACCAACAAGCCGATCGCGCCGACCCAGCACATCCTCGCCGCCCTCGGCCTGGACAAATACTTCGCCTATGTCACCGGCGGGGATTCCACCCGCTACCGCAAGCCAGACCCGCGCCATCTGGCGGCAGCAATGGAGGGGGCTGGCGGCGGTGCCGCGGTGATGATCGGCGACCATGAGAACGACATCAAAGCCGCAGCGGGCCTGGGCATCCCCAGCATTTTCGCCGCCTGGGGCTACAGCGCGGCACAGGGCGACCAGACCGCGCGCGAAGCCTCAGAACTCCCCGATCTGATTGCTGAAATGGGTTGACGATGGGCGTATCATAGCCCATCTGCTAATCAGGACTGTTTAGGTCCGTTATCGGAGCGCACATGTTAAAATTATCCCGTCTGACGGATTACGCCGTGGCGGCCCTTGTTCGTTTGGGTTCGGCCGAAGGCGTTGAAACCTCGCCCGGAATCGCCAGCGCGATCTCGGTTCCCGAGCCGACTGTCGCCAAGGTGCTCAAAGCCCTGGCCGGACAAGGTCTGGTCGTCTCGACGCGCGGCGCGCACGGCGGCTACCGCCTGGGTCGCCCCTTACGTGAAATCGCCGTCTCGGAAGTCATCATCGCGATTGACGGCCCGATCGCCCTGACCTCCTGTGTCGAGGGCGCTGGCGGTTGCGAGAGCCAGTCCTCGTGCCCGATGGCGGGCCGATGGGACCCGGTGAACCGCGCCATCCTCGCCGCCCTCTCGAATATTTCCCTGGCCGACATGGCCGCCGCCGCCCTACCGGCCGCCATCCGTCTGCCCACTGAACCCTTGCATGGAATTGCCGCCGATGCCCGCTGAACTGGAAACCCGCGACACGATGGACGCGCTGAGTGTCAGCAAATACAAATACGGCTTCTCGACCGACATCGAGATGGAAGCCTTCCCCAAAGGCCTGAACGAGGAGATCGTGCGCCTGATCTCGGCCAAGAAATCCGAGCCGGACTGGTTGCTCGCCTGGCGCTTAAAGGCCTACGCCACCTGGCTTAGCATGGAAGAGCCGAACTGGGCGCGCATCGAGCACCCGCCGATCAACTACGCCGATCTCTATTATTACGCAGCCCCCTCCGCGCCTGCGCCAAAATCCCTCGACGAGGTCGATCCGAGCCTGCTCGAGATGTATGAGAAGCTGGGCATCCCCTTGGGCGAGCGCGCGGCCTTGGCGGGCGTCGCGGTGGACGCGGTGTTTGACTCCGTCTCCGTCGCCACCACCTTTCGTGACACCCTGGCCAAATCCGGCGTAATCTTCTGCCCGATCTCGGAAGCCGTGCGCGAGCATCCCGAGCTGGTGAAAAAATACCTCGGCAGCGTCGTCCCCGTGGGCGACAACTTCTTCTCGGCCCTGAACTCCGCCGTCTTCTCCGACGGCAGCTTCGTCTATATCCCCAAGGGCGTGCGCTGCCCGATGGAGCTGTCCACCTATTTCCGCATCAACGCCCGCAACACCGGGCAGTTCGAGCGCACGCTGATCATCGCCGACGAGGGCTCCTATGTTTCCTATCTCGAAGGCTGCACCGCGCCAATGCGCGACGAGAACCA